>CAYXZV010000010.1:0-31476 GCA_964469645.1 uncultured Methanosarcinales archaeon
GGAAAACTGTGCTTCAAGTTGCAAGAAACAGCACAGTGAAGAGAATAATAAGAACGGGAGAGATAATGGGAAGATCTGATTCAGAGGTTTTACAAGCTTCCCAAATAGTTTATCCTTGTATGCAGGCTGCTGACATTTTTCACCTTAAAGCAGATATTACTCAGCTTGGGATGGATCAGAGGAAGGTAAATATCCTAGCTAGAGAGATCGGACCTAAGATAGGATTTTGGAAGCCTGTTGTTGTAAGCCATCACATGTTGATGGGGTTAGGAGAACCACCAAAAGGAGAAAAAACAGTGGAAAGGACCATACAGATGAAGATGTCAAAAAGCAGTCCAGACAGCGCAATATTCATGACAGATGCCGCAGAAGAAGTTAACAGGAAAGTCAAGAAAGCTTATTGTCCTGAGGGGGCTGTTGAAGAAAACCCCATCTTAGAGTATTGTAAATACATAATCTTTGAGAAATTTAAGTCGATAAAAGTAGAAAGGCCAAAGAAGTTTGGAGGAAATATAGAATTTAGATCTTATGAGGAATTGGAGAAGGTATTTGCTAAAAAGAAATTGCATCCAATGGACCTGAAGCAGGCAACTGCAGAATACCTTAACAAATTGATGGAACCTGTAAGGAAGAAATTAGAAAAAAATAAGGCTGCACAAAAACTTGCTGATGAGATTAAGGATTTTGAGGTAACAAGGTAGCTATTTCTGTTCTATTGCAACAAAAGTATAATAATTGTTTAGGTATTTCTTCGCTACTCTTTTTACGTCTGAGATATTGACTTTTTTGATGTTATTTAGATAACTATTCGCTAAAGAAGAGTCTTTTACTGTTTCCCAGAAAGCGAGGTTGTCTGCTGCTTGGAAGTTATCTTCCATGCTTAGGGTGTAATTACCTTCGATGTATGTTTTTGCTTCGTCAAGTTCGTTTTTGCTCAAATTTTCAAGTTTTCTGAACTGTTTCAATATTATTTTCTTTGCTTTTTCAATATTTTTCTTATCTAAACCTGCAAAAACAGCAAATGTTCCGTAATCATCCTCTAACTCGTTTTGCACACCTACTTGGTAAGCTAATCCTAGTTTGTTTCTTATTTCTTCAAACATCCAGCCACTCTGCCCACGACCAAGAATAGCAGTTATAACATCCAAAACATAGCTGTCTTTATGCAGTCTTGAAACTGTCTTGTATCCTAGAACCATATATGAGTTATAAGTTCTTCTTTTCTCGATGAATTTTTTTATTTTTGTTTGCTGTGGCTCTTTTACTGTTTTTCTTTCTGTTAATTTTTTAATTTTTAGATTGCCAAAATATTTATCTATTTTTTCCTTGACATTACCAACATTTCCGACGACAGAAATAATAAGGTTATTGGGAGAATAATGTCTGGCATAATAATTATTTATTGCATTCCGGTTTAGGTTTTTAACTGCCTGTACTGTTCCGTAAGTGGGATTTTTTGCAGGGTGATTCTCAAAAAGATTTTTCTGGAACAAAATCCATTGGTGCTGTCTAGAATCATCAGTAACCATGTTTATCTCCTTCAATATCACCTTCTTTTCCTTCTCTATCTTTTTTTTGTCAAAAAGAGGATTTGCAACCATATCAGAGAGTATGTCGAGGGCGACATCAAATTTCTTGTTTATTATCTTGATGAAGTAAGCTGTTTTTGTTCCTGAAGTATATGCATTAAATTCTGCTCCGTATTTTTCGATTTCATTTGCGATTTCCCTTGAATTTCTTCTTTTTTTTGTTCCTTCAAACAGCATGTGCTCGAGAAAATGTGAAATCCCTGCAATTTTTTGATTTTCATCATTAGAACCGACTTTGAACATCACTTCCACTGCAACAGATTTCGAAGAATTTTTCTCAAAAACTATAGTTATGCCGTTATTTAGCCTATATTTCTCCATCTGAATGAAAAGATTTAAATCATTTTAATATTTTTCTTTTTTGAATGAGAATAAAGGAAATAAAGGGGATTCTGGAAAAGAAAGGGTTAGATTTTGCGCTATTTTACAATCTCGGTATGGAAACGAATCCAAATATGTCCTATTTTTCTGGTTATTCTGGATTAGGCGCTCTGGTTATTCCAAGAAAACAAAGCCCATTTCTTATTGCTCCTGAGATGGAAGTTGAGAAAGCCAAGAAAGGTGTGTTTAAAAAAGTTTATTCTATGGATAAAAAGAAGTTTTTTGAGTCTATACATCAAATTATCAGAAAAAATAAGATTAAAGCAAAAAAAGTAGCGATAGATTATGGTAATTTTAATCTGAATACTCATAAATATTTTAAAAAACAGTTCAGAAAAGTGAAAACAAAGGATATTTCCCTGGATTGCTTGAAATTAAGGCAGATCAAGACAAATAAAGAGATACAAATAATAAAAAAAGGGTTTAATTATGGGAATAAGATATTGAAAAAGGCAATAAATAATTTTAAAGATTTTAAGACAGAATCGGATGTTTCTGGTTTTCTTGAATATCAGTCAAAAAAACTTGGTTTAGATGTTTCTTTTCCACCGATTGCAGCTTCTGGAAGTAACGGTAGCATGCCTCACTACGAACCGAAGAATGTAAGATTGAAAAAGGGTTTTTGTGTTATTGATTTTGGAATTAAGTATAAGAGTTATTGCACGGATTGCACAAGAACAATATACATTGGGAAGCCAAACAATAAAGAAAGTGAGATTTACAATTTATTATTGAAAACTCAAAAAAATATTATTAAGAATATAGGAATAAATGGTAGTTGCGGCAAAATATATGAAAATTGTGTTAAAAACTTAGGGAAATATTCAAAATATTTTATCCATGGCCTTGGCCATGGTGTTGGTGTGGAGATACATGAGCTTCCTAACTTAACACTAGATTCTAAAGATAAGGTTATGGAAAATATGGTGTTTACTGTTGAGCCGGGAATTTATCTGCCGAGGAAATTTGGTATAAGGATTGAAGATACCGTTCTAATGAAGAAAAAAACGGAGATTTTAACTAAAGTGCCGAAAGGTTTATTAATTATCTGAAATTCATTTTTTCTATGAAATACGACGAGGAAAAGTTTAATTCTTCAGTTGAAGAATATAAAAAGATAATAGGCAATGTTGAGTCTAAATCGTTCTTAATAGTATTTGATAACGATAACAAAAATGTATTTTTTTCTTTGGCTCCTTTATCGAGAGCCTTGCACGAACTTGGAGCAGACGTTCATGTCAGCGGTATTGGGGAAGAATCAGATAGTTTAGATGCAGTGAAAGATGTCTGGGCAACCTATAAACTCCATAAAGAGGGTAAGAGTAATGAAAAAACGGAAGCTCTTATGGATTTTGTTAGAGAAGTTGAGAAAAAAGAACAAGGAAAATTTGAGGGTTTATTTGAAGGGCCCGATTTCATTTTGGAAGCTAAGGAGAATGGATTTGAAGGCAGCTTTAGCTTACCTTCCAAAGAGGAATGGTTTAAGGAACATAGAAAAGAGGAATTAAGTGAAACATGTACAAAAATATGGAGTGATGTTTATAATTTAAAGGACAATGAAAAGGTTTCCATAGGTTTTGTGTTAATACAAAAAGATGAGATGTTGGGTCATCCTCTGGAAGATTACCTTGACTCATATGCAATTTGTTGGGGTATGTATATGGCATGTAAGGATCGTGTAGAGGTCACAACGGGTTCTTCTACACAAAGGAATTCTATGCTGGCCAGAGGTGAAAATATTTCAGAGTTAAAAGCTGTCCTTTCTGGATGTGAATTATGCAAGGAAGCTGATGAAGAAATTTTCATAAAATACAAAAAAGTTTCTGATGTCCTTAACTTGAAAAGAATAAAGCCAGTAGATGCTTCTTTTTTTGTCGCCGGGAAAGGCTACCATGGGAAACACATATTTGGAGAGGTTGTTGGGTACCCTTCATTAAACAAAAAAACCAGATGGCAAAGTCCTGGGCAGATGATATACAAGCTTGATTTTTATCCGCAAACTGCTTTGGATGATCGCGATCCAATGGCCAGAGTAGGATTTACTGAAACTTTGCCTGTAGATATATTCATAGATACTTGCAATATTGACTGGAAAGAAATGAGGGAAAGAAACTGGAAAATCAAGGAGATTGCGGATAAATGTAAATTTATTAAAGTAGTTGGAGAAGATATTAATGGATTGAAAACAGATTTTGAAGTTGGTTTGGTGAAGAAAGACGGCACACATAGGTGGGTAAGAACCTCTGATACAGACATAAGGGAGAAGATAAATTCTGAATATTTGGAGAGAACAGGAATTAAAGGAGGGAATATGGCTAATCTTCCAGGAGGAGAGGCTTTTGTAACCCCGGAATATGTTAAGGGGAAAATTGTAGGGGATGTAGTCATAAGCCTGGATCAGAGCTATGGATTGTCAGGAGAAATGCCATTCGTGATAGATGCCTCTGGGGATGGATATAAGGTTGTTTCAGGACCGAAAGAAATTCTTGATAAGTTTAATGAAAAGAAAAAAGAAGCATGGGAAGGTATAATGAATCAGGAGAAGTACAAAAGTTTGCCTCAGGATTTGATTGATATGAAGAAAAAGAATTTTAATATGATAAATGAATTTGCTATAAATACCAACCCAAGCGCAAAATTATGCAATTACCTTATCGTAAATGAAAAGATAGCAAGGATGATTCATGTTGCAATGGGTTCTGGTTTTGAGCCCGATAGGGCAACAGATTACCATACAGATGTTGTTATTGACAGCCCGAGGCAAAAGATGGATGTTTATGGCGTAGATAATGAGGGAAAAGAACATTGGATCATTAAGAAAGGGGAATTTGTGGCCTAAAATGTCTAATTATGCTGAGATTGTTTTGAATAAATGCTTGGGATTGAAAGAAAATGAAAGATTTTTGATTGTGACTGATTCTGGATTGAAAGATATTGCAAAAATATTTTATGAAGAAGCTAAAAAAATAACAAGTGATGTGAAATTTGTTGAGATTTCTATACCAAAGGTGCATGGGACAGAACCAAGTGCGGAAATTGCTAAAGAAATGCTGAATTATGATGTTGAGTTGCTAATCACATCAAAATCGTTGAGCCATACAAATGCAAGAATAAATTCCTGTAAAAATGGTGCTAGAGTAGTTACAATGCCTGGAATAACAAAAGAGATTCTTGAGAGGACTATTGACATTGATTATGATAAATTAATGAAAGTTCATGAAAAGCTTGCTAATGTTATTGATAATGGAAAAAAAGTAAGGATACAAACAGATCTTGGAACTGATTTTAGTTTTAGCATTGATGGTAGGGAAGGGTTTGGCAGGGATTCTGGATTATTTACTAGAAAAGGCACTTTTGGGAATTTGCCTACTGGGGAAATATTTGCAGCTCCGGTTGAAGGAACAGCCAAGGGTATTTTTGTTGTAGACGCTTCTTTTGGAGGTATTGGTAAGTTGGAAAGGCCTCTGAAAATTTTTGTTGAAAATGGTTATGCAGTAAAGGTAGAAGGAGAGAAAGCAGAGACTTTGAATATATTGCTAGATTCTGTTGGGAAGGAAGCGAGGAACATAGCAGAGTTTGGTATTGGAACCAATGAAAAGGCTAAGATTACAGGAAATATCTTAGAGGATGAGAAAGTTGTAGGAACTTGCCATATTGCTCTAGGAAATAACGCTGGTTTTGGTGGAAAAGTTAATGTGCAGTTGCATTTAGATGGGATTATTAAGAAGCCTACAATATTTGTTGATGGTAAGAAAGTGGTTGAGAATGGAGAATTCTTGATTGAATAAATCAAAACCTTTTTAAATGTAAAAAGAGGAAAATATAATATGAATACAAAAGAGAAGAACATTCTGGACAGTGTTATATACAGTTATAGTGCTAATGAGAGTCAATCTAATGAAGAGAATAAGATTCTTAAGGAGACTATCAATAAGCTGAAGGAAGAGCTGGATAGGTTTAAGGCTCCTCCATTGATGATTGCTGATGTCAGGAATGTTTTTGGTAAGGAAGCTATAATAAGGCTGCCAAACGGAAACCAATTCTATGTAAGTATTTCTGAAGAATGTGGCAAGGTTAAGGCAGGAGATGTTGTTTTAGCAGACCAAAAAAATCTTACAATAATCAAGAAAATACCAACAACAAGGAAATATGACATTGAAAGTTTTGTTATAGTGGAAAAACCAAAGATTTCTTGGAATGACGTAGGTGGCCTAGATCTGCAAGCAAGAGAAATAAAAGAAGTTGTTGAACTTCCATTGAAAAAGCCACAGTTATTCAAGAAGATTGGAATAACACCACCAAAAGGTATTTTGCTTTATGGTGATCCTGGTACAGGAAAAACGTTATTAGCCAAAGCTGTTGCCTCTTCTACAAATTCAACATTTATAGAAATTGTCGCCTCCGAACTTGTACAGAAATTCATAGGGGAAGGAGCAAAACTAGTAAAGGAAATATTTGAACTAGCAAGGAAAAAGTCTCCATCAATTGTTTTCATTGATGAGATAGATGCCTTGGCTGCTAAACGGATTGAAATGGGAACTAGTGGTGAGAGGGAAGTCAGCAGAACGTTCATGCAGATGTTAGCAGAAATAGATGGTTTTGATCCTTTAGACAATGTCAAGGTTATAGGAGCTACAAATAGAAAAGATATTTTAGATCCTGCTGTGATAAGGCCAGGAAGATTAGACCGACTTATTCATGTACCTTTGCCGAAGAATGAGGGCAGACTGGCTATTTTAAAAATCCATTCCAGAAATATGGATTTTGGTGCAGATGTCGATTTGAGCAATATAAATTTGATGATGGAAGACTTAAGCGGTGCAGAGATAAAAGCAGTTTGCACAGAAGCAGGTTATTTCGCAATCAGAGAAAACAGGACAAAGATTATGAGAAAAGATTTTCTAAGAGCTATTGATAAAGTGAAACAGGAAGAGCAGGCAGAAGGATCGGATTTCATGAACATGTTTGGTTAATTCTTTTTATAGAAAATGTGTGCTCGTCAGTTACTTCCGTCAGTCATCCTTTCGTCCTATGGTGTTCACCAACTCATCGCACACACCAGAATAATTCATTTTATTTTATAAATCTTATTATTTTACCTTGATGTCAACGCAAATTCTAAAGACTCTTGGTGAGAATTGGCCGCATTTTACAATACTTGAAATTTTACACTGCTTTTTTTGATTTTTGCATTCTTTTTCAATGGCTTTAATTATATCTTCATATTCATTTTCTTTGGTAAAACTATAGAGATGTATTGTTCCGTTCTTTTTTGTTTTCTTCAAGGCTAAATCGAGGAAATCGCTTGCTTCCTTTGGTAATGGCATGATTATCCTATCAAATTTTTTGTTCAATTTTGGAACTACATTTTCTACATTTCCTTTTATTAATTCAATATTTTTTATTTTATTTAATTGTATATTTTCTAATGCATATTTATGCGCTGTTGGGTTTATTTCTATTGCATAAATCTTCTTAGCACCAGTATTTTTTGCAATGACCAATGGATAGGCAGCGCAACCAGAGAACATAACCAATATGGTTTCATTGTTTTTTACTTTTTTAGAAATTCTTTTCCTCTCTTCACTCAACCTAGGAGAGAAATAGACCTTTTCTACATTTAATTTTAATCTTACATTGTTCTCTTTGTATTCTATCTCTTTGTCATTTTTCCCTGCTAATAATTTTAATTTTGGCGTCCTGAATTTACCGGAATATTTTTTTGTTTTCTTGAAGACAGATTGGATATGGTTAAAATTTCTTAGTATTTCTGTTCCTATGATCTTTTCTCTTTTGGTTAGTTGTTTTGGGAAATCTGAGAAAATTATAATGTTACCCACTATGTCGTATGATGATGGAACTAATTCTAATTCCTTTTTAGTTAGTTTTTTCTTCAATATATCTTTCAGATTATTTGACATCCTAAAAGTCTCCTAATGATTTTTGTTGTTTTTGTGTGGATTCTTCTCTTAATCTTTCTAAGGTATTTTTAACACGCTGCTCAGAAAACATATGTTGGGTAACAAGAAGGTTATAAATTCCCTCATCATCAACATCATTCCATTTTAAATCATAATTGTCCGTTGTAGGTATTTTCTTGATTAGATAATAAACCTCTGTCCATTCGAAGTCAAAAAAATCATTCCATTTTATTTCTTTGAATAGAGAATCAAAATCTGTTTTGTGTTGTTTGACTAACTTTAATGCATTTTTTGGGCCTATCCCTTTTATTCCCCCTGGATTGTAATCCGTTCCTATCATCATTGCTAATGCTATCAACTGGTTCTGATCTATGCCTAAGTTATTGAGGTTTTCTGTAAGATTGATGATTTCTGGTTTTATTGTGTTGTATGCTGCAGATTTGCTTCTCTTTCTTTTTCCGGATATAGATAGGTTTCGGACTAGTTTTGTGGCTCCGTGGATTAGAGAATCAAAATCTTGAGAGCCTACTGCAAAGCCTTTGTTTTGTTTTACCATATAAGCTGCCTGAGCTTCCCCTTCTGATGGGGCTTGTACGATTGGAATGCCTAACGATGAGATCAATTCTTTTGCTTCTTCTACCATCTCTTCGTTTAATCTTGACGTCCTTGACGCATATTTTTTCATATCTTCTTTTTTCCCCTCATCTTTTGCCTCTAAAAATTTCTTTTCTGCCTCTAACTTCAAGGCTCTTCTTTGCTCGTGCGTCTTTTGTTTTAGTTTTGGTGGTTTTCCATCAAATACAAAAACAGGTTTTAGGCCGCGCTGCATCAAATTTGAGGTTCTTGAGAATAGCCCCACTAAATGTGAGGTTACGTTGCCTTTTGAATCCATAAGAAGTGTTCCATCCGCACCTCTTATGGTAGTCAGAAACTGGTATAATATGTTGTAAGCGTCTAAGATTATTATCTTGTTTTTTAGGAAATTCAAATCTATTTCCTTAGACGTTATTATATCTTTAAAAGCTACTCCCATTTTGTTATATATTCCTGAAAGTTATGTTTTTGAATTCATTATTAAGCATTTCCTGGGCCTTTTTTGTTAATGTTCCGTTGGTCAAAAAAAGAAGAGGGAGATTTTTTGATTGTGCCTGAATAACTGCTGAGCTTAAATCTGCATCGTTTATTTTTTTCTTGTTTTTTGTTTTGCAGAAGTATTTTATATTTCCTATTGTTGTCTCTAGCCTTATCACAAATTCCATTTCGGTGTTTTTCTTGACATCATATTCCTCTATAATATTTATTCTCCTTTTACTGAAGAAATCTTGAATATTTTTTAAAAACATCCCTTTATCTATTGTCCTTTTGATTTTTTTCGTTGTATCTTTTTTTAATTCCTGCTGTGCTTCTGTTTTTGTTTCTTCTTTTGGGAGAAATGGCGCTTTTTCTGTTACTATGTTTTCTTTCTGTTGTGAAATAACCTCTTCTTTTGATATTTCAGTCAGTAGGTTCTTTATCAATGGTTCTGCTTCCTTGTTATCAAAAAGGTACCACTTCCAGAATATTTCACTTTTGTTTTGATAATTTACCTGTAAGGGCACTGCAAAATCCTTTATTTGCCTTAATGCAACCCTTATGGCCGGTTCTTGGGTGGAATCTTTCAATACTTTCTTTTGCTCTAAAAGATTGTAAGCTTTCTTTTCCATGCCTGCCAAATTATCAACAAAATTCTGCAGTTTGTTTTCCTGCCCTGAGAAATAATACAACGGGGAGCCTCCTACTTTAAGGCTGGAAATCTTAATCTGCTTTGTTGTCAGGAGTTCAGAAAGCCTGGCAGAAGTCATGAGTATGTTGTCATTTATCTCCTTAGATACTTGGACAGGTAAGAGTGGACCTTTTTCTTTGATAATTACCAATATCTTCTCGTTTGTTTCCATAAATAAAAAGAAAGGGCTGATTTTTTATATATTTTTGCACTAAGGCCTTAACCAACGGCATTCCCAGTAACTCACATCATTTTCATCATCAACTACACCTAAAAGCAATCTTTTCCTTGTAGAGTGTGCAACCCTGTTTTTGGCTGCAAATTCATACCAAGTTAGTGTAGATCCTTCATATACTGGGTAGACAATCCATTTTGCGTGGTCTTCGCCTGGCTTAACGCCGCGATCATATACCCTAAAGTCGGCTCCAAACTTCAATGCAGTCTTTATTATATAACCTCTATTTCGGATATCCCTATAAACACAAAACCTAATCCAAAAATTTGGCTCGAGTTTTTTTGCTTTCTTTGAAAAGTCGTTGGTGTTGAACTTCTTGTTTTTTGTTTTGTGAATTTCTATAGTTCCTTTTTCCATGAGATAAAACGCTTCTATAAGGGACAATTGTAACCTACCATTATCAAGCATAATCCCATATCTACCTTGGTTGTAAAGGTCTTTAGTTGCATCAGACACCTCTGTTAAAACTTTATCTACTTCAAACTCTGCCTTGATTTTTTGGTTTTTTTCTTCCTTTTCTTTTTCTGATTTTTTCCCAGATTTTACCATTTTTGATTCTAAAGAGTTTACTATCCTGCTTAAAAATGTTGTTGTTTTGTAGGTAGTCTTTAGTTGGTTTTAATGTGAATAATCATAAAGTTATTTAAATGGTTGTTGTTACTTATTATTGTAAAATGAAAATATTATTTTTGGGCACATCTTCAATGGTGCCAACGAAGGATAGAAACCATACTGGTGTTTTGATTAGTCACAAGAACGAAAGAATTCTTGTTGATTGTGGGGAAGGTATACAGAGGCAGTTGAAGATTGTGGGAGAAAAATTATCTAAGATTAGTATGATTCTGGTAAGCCACTTGCATGGGGACCATATCTTAGGTATTCCCGGGCTAATACAGAGTATGAGCGCAGGAGGTTATGAAAAAACACTAAGAATTTATGGTCCTCCTGGAACAAAGAGGTTTATGAAAAAGTTATTTGAAGTGTTTGCTTTTGACAATAAGATGAAGATTGAAGTTAGTGAGATTAAAAAGGGTAAGTTTTTTGAAAATAGTGATTTTGTTTTGGAAGCCCGGCAGTTAAAACATAATATTGAAACTCTGGGTTATAGTTTGATTGAGAAAGATAAAAGAAAAATTAATTTGAAATTTACAAGGAAGCTGAAGATTCCTCAAGGACCTTTATTGGGTAAATTACAAGACGGAAAAAGTATTAAGTGGAAAGGGAAGAAGGTTGATGTTAATAAAGCAACATTTAAAATTAAAGGGAAGAAGGTAACTATCATTAGCGATACTGTACCTTGTAATGGTGCTGATTTGTTAGCTAAACTTTCTGATTTGTTGGTATGTGAGGCCACTTACACCTCTGATTTGGAAGAGAAAGGAAAGAGGTATGGTCATATGACAGCTAAGCAAGCAGCTAAGCTTGCTAAGAAAGGAAAGGCGGTAAAACTAATTTTAACACATTTCAGCGCCAGGTATAAGGATGTTAATGAACTTAGAAATGATGCTAAAGCTCATTTTAAGAATGTTTTGTGTGCAAAGGATTTTATGGAAATTACCTTATAATTAATAAAATGTCTTTGAAGTCAAAAGGAATAAATGCAGAAAGGGAGCTTGTCCATATGTTCTGGGCTAAGAACTGGGCTTGCTTGAGGATTGCCGGTTCTGGTTCTAACAAGTACCCAAGCCCAGATCTTTTGGTGGGAAATAATATCAGGAGACTGGCTATTGAATGTAAAATTACTAAAGATAGTAAGAAGTACTTTGAAAAAAATGAAATTTTCGCGTTGAGAAAATTTGCAGGCATATTTGGTGCAGAGCCATGGGTTGCGGTTAAGTTTAAAGGATGTGAATGGTATTTTGTTTCTTTAGAGGACATGACAGAAACTGGGAAAAATTTTATTGTGGATGTTAATGTCGCTAAAGGGAAAGGATTCTTATTCGAAGAAATAATAGATAAATAAAAAGAATAAAATTATTTTTTCCTCTTTTTTAATGTCCGTTCTATCTTTGATTCTTCTCTCATTACCTTACCAACGGCCCTTTCAATATGCTCTTCTATTCTTGCTATTCTTCTTTCCATAAGAACAAGAACTCTTAGAGAATAGACAATAGCACCTAAAGTTCCTACAATCACAGCCAATGTGATCTCTTGAACACCCATAGTCAATTTAACCACCTCTTTTTTATGAAAGTTGTATGATTTGTTTATTTAGAAGAACGTTATATAAAAACTTTTCGTATTCTTCCCTTTAAAATGAGACTAAACAGAAGATAGAAGATTTCTCAATAATTTTGTGGTCGGTTTGTGTTTAACCCAAATACATAGGTCGTAATCTGGGTGCACGTCTTGCTCAGATATTGGGAAAATTAAGAGGTTGTCGTCGTCTGTCACACACAACCTTATCCCTGTGCTTTTTTCAACGATATCTTTCCCAGTTTCCCCCTTTACACCTAAAATGCCTGTTGAAGGGTCTTCAGTGGAAAAAATTAGGTCTTTTTTTGAGGTTCTAAATAAAAAGCTAATATGTTTGTGTATGTTTTTTCTTCCTTTTAAGACTGCTACTATGTTTTTTTGTGGTGGGGTGTTTTTTTCGTGTAGCTCTTGGAAGGTGTTTATTATGTTGCTAAAACTGGCGCTCTTGATTTCAGATAGGTGTTTTTCTTTTTTCTTTGTTATCCGTCTTTTAATGTTATTTAAGACCTCTTTAGGAGGTACTGCGAGGTATTTGATCGGTTTGCCTAGCTTCATAACGACAAAACCTTTCTTTTCTAAACTTTCAAGAACATCGTAGCTTCTGCTTCTTGGAACGTTGGCTATATCTGATAACTCCCCTGCTGTTGAAACGCCTCTAGAGAGTAAAGCTGTCCATATCTTTGCTTCATAAGTATTAAGACCAAATAATTTTATTTTTTTGATGGTCTCTTGGTTTTCAGTCATACTAAGAGGTATGGTGGGGGTGTTTTTAAATCTTACTGTTTTTATTACTTTAAAATGATGAAAAAATATGAAAGGTGCCTCAGACCTTCATTTCTATTGGAAAGTGTTTTTGTTTTGTTTTTTTGTTTGTTTCTATTGTTTTATTATTTTCTATATAGAAAATAAATAATAAATAATAATACAAATAATAATAAGAAATGTTCCATAAGAACTTGAGGTGTAGGTAAACAACAAAAAAGAATCTTACAAAAGAAGTTGAAAGTGTGGTTGGTTTTTGTTCCTACGGAAACAAAGGAACACAAAATTTAAATAGGTGTGTTTCTTATGGAATTTACATGACAAAAAAGAATCTTACCACTTTTTTTGAGGATTTCTTACATAAGGAATCTTTATTCTTGAATAGAAGCGCGTTGCTTTCTTCTTTTAACCCAAAGACAATCAATTATAGGGATAAAGAGGTAAATAAGATTGCAAGCATCCTTGCTCCTTGCTTGAAACAAGAAAAACCCTCCAACCTTTTTCTTTATGGTAATACAGGTACTGGAAAGACGTTAGTTGTTAGGTATGTTACTGATAAGATGGAAGAAATAACAAAACAAAAAAACATCCCTTTCAAATTTATTTATATTAATTGTAAACTAAAAAGAGTTGCTGATACAGAATATAGGCTTATAGCTCAACTTGCACACTTTTTTGGCAAAGCGATACCTTCTACAGGGCTACCAACGGACGAAGTGTATAAAATATTTTATGAATCTGTTGAAAAGGAAAAAGGGATTGTATTGGTTATTCTAGATGAGATAGATCAACTAATCAAACGTACAGGGGATGATGTTCTTTATAATTTAACAAGGATAAATGAGGAACTGAAAAACTCTCAAATAGCGCTGCTTGGTGTTTCTAATGACGCAACACTTATGGAAAACATTGATGCTAGGGTGAAATCTTCTTTATCAGAAGAAGACGTTTTTTTTACACCCTACAACGCACCCGAGATACAAGGCATATTGAAGGAAAGAGCGGTCCTGGCTTTTAAAGGGGGGGTTCTTGAGCAAGGAGTGATTGAAAAATGTGCTGCATACGCAGCAAGGGAATATGGGGACGCAAGGAAAGCCATAGAGTTATTAAGAGTTGCAGGTGAAATAGCTGAAAGGACAAAGAGAAAAACAATTTCGACAGAACATATAGACGAAGCCGAGGAAAAACTCGAGAAGGACAAAGTACTGGACATCATAAAGACACAACCAAAACAATTTCAAACCGTCCTATTTTCTATCTTATCTTTACGAAAAAACAACACATCAATATATACTGGTGAGATTTATAATCTTTACAAAAAAGTATGTTTTAAGGTTGGTTTGAGGCCGTTAACACAACGGAGGGTTTCAGATATAATTGGTGAATTTGAGTTAATAGGTATTATAAACACAAAAACAATATCAAAAGGGAGATATGGGCGGGCAAGAGAAATTAACCTTTCAATAGCATCATCAACCTTGCCCTTAACCAAAAAAATTCTTGAAGAAGAATTGGAGCTAGTCTAAAAAATGCAAGAATTAGAAGCCAAGAGGAAAGATATTGTTAATTTCTTCTTAAAAAAAGGCCTTCTTATCAACAACAATATGCTGAGAATGTTGGAGGACGAAAAAAATCTATCTGAATTTATAAAGATAATTAAAGGTAGCTCTCAAAAGGATATGATTGTTCTTAATGAAAAAATAAAAAATATCATTAACAAACAAACATCTGACTTAAATTGGACTGAGTTGGAAAAGTTAAAAGTAATTTCTGAGAAAAAAGGAAAGGATTATGTTAATCAAACAACTCAGATTTTAGAATCTAAAGAAGGGGGTCAAGAAAACAAGCCCGACTTAGGGGTTAAAATAGTTTTTTCTTATGCCTCCCAACCAAAGAAAAGGGAAGCCAATGACTTTGTGCAATATTTTAATAACAGATATCAGATTCTTGGAAATTTTCTGAAACAGAGGCAGGAACTACAGAATACTACATCAATAAGCAGAGTCATTCACAAAACAGACCGCGAACAGATATCAGTCATAGGCATGGTGGTTGACAAACAATACACCAAAAACGGCAATTGTATGTTAACAATAGAGGATAATACTGGAACCATAAAACTCCTTATAAACAAAAACAAACCAGACCTTTTTAGAATATCAAAAGATATTACTTTGGATGAAGTTATTGGTGTAGTGGGTGTCAACGGTAATAACATAATCTTTGTGAATAATCTATTAAATCCAGACATACCCTTATCAAGAGAAATAAAGAAAGCAGAGGATGAAGTATATGTGCTTTTTTTGTCAGACCTGCACATCGGTTCAAAAAACTTCTTAGAGGAAGACTTTAATAAATTCCTTAAGTGGATAAATTGTGAACTGGGCAACAAATCACAAAGAGACATAGCTTCAAAAGTTGAATACATCTTCCTTATAGGAGACTTGGTTGATGGTTGTGGTGTTTACCCCAACCAAGAGAAAGAACTTTTGATAAAAGACATTAAAGACCAATATAAGCTATGCGCACAGCTCCTTAGCAAAATACCCCCCCACATAAAACTAATAGTTTCACCAGGCAATCACGACGCAATGCGTCTGGCCGAGCCACAATTAAAAATATATAAGGATTTTGCAGAAGAACTTTATAATATCCCTAATGTCATTATGGTTTCGAATCCTTCTGTGGTGAACATACATTCTTCAAATACCTTTTCAGGTTTTGATGTCCTTGTTTATCACGGTAATTCTTTTGATTTCTATATGGCTGAGATTGAATCTATTAGAAACAAAGGAGGTTATGATAGAGTGGATCTTTTGATGAAATTTTTACTACAAAGAAGGCATTTAGCACCATCTTACACATCTGTCCCTTATGTTCCTGATATCACGTCAGATTTTCTCGCTATAGACAAGGTTCCTGACTTTTTTGTCAGTGGTCACATACATAAAGCAGCGGCTGCAAATTACAAGAACGTAACCTTAATTTCTGGAAGTTGTTGGCAAAGTAAGACCGCATACCAGGAAAAAGTTGGGCATAACCCTGAACCAAGTAGGGTTCCTATAGTTAATCTACAGACAAGACAAGTGAAAATGCTAAAATTTGGTAAATAGAAAAATGAAGCGGAAAGCCACAGACAATTTATATTGCTTTCCTGTCATTTTTTAAAACAAAAAATGAAGGAAGAAATTCAAAACTACTTCAAATCAATGGAAGGGGATGTAACAGCTATATACAAGATAGCGAGCAAGGCAAGAAAGCAAGGTCTTGATCCTGAAGAGGGAGTGAGTGTGCCTTTGGCTAAAAATATGGCTGAGCGCGTAGAAGGGTTGATTGGAGCTTTAATACCAGACATAATAAACTCAGGACTGTCAAAAAGGATACAGGAACTGGAAAAAAAACATGGAAAATTAGACTGGAAAGTGGCCCTTTCTATATCTTTAGAAGTTGTCCAGGAAAAATTCTGTAAATTTGAGAATAAAGTCAAAGCAATGGAAGCTGGAATCAGGGTTGGTTTGGCTTATTTAACTTTGGGGGTGGTCTCAAGCCCTTTGGAAGGGTTTGTAGAGCTGAAATTAAAGAAAAGGAAAGATGGAAAAGAATATTTCTGTTTGATGTACTCTGGGCCTATAAGAAGTGCAGGTGGGACAGCAGGAGCCGTTTCTGTAGTTATAGCAGACTATATAAGAAAAAAAATGGGTTATGATGCTTACGACCCCACAGAAAAAGAGATAAGGAGGATGGTTACTGAGCTTTATGATTATCACGAACGTATCACCAACTTACAATATCTGCCCAGTGAGAAAGAAATAAGATTTCTCATAGAGAATATACCTTTACAGATAGATGGTGATTCGTCAGAAAAAATTGAAGTCTCAAATTATAAGGACATCGATAGGATAGAGACAAATAGGATAAGAAATGGACCATGCCTTGTGATTGGGGAGTGTGTTGCACAAAAAGCGTCAAAGTTGTGGAATATGATGTCTGATTGGTCAAAAGATTTTGATCTGGATCACTGGGCTTTCTTGAAAGATTTTGTCCACCTACAAAAAAATATCAAAGCAAAAAACAAGCAAGACGGGAACAAAATACTTCCAGTATACACCTTTATAGAAGATTTGGTTGCGGGAAGGCCGGTTCTTACATATCCTCTGGCTGCAGGGGGGTTTAGGTTGAGATATGGTAGGAGTAGGATATCTGGTTATTCCTCTACATCAATCCACCCGTCAACTATGCACATATTGAAGAAGTACCTAGCTATAGGGACGCAACTTAAAATAGAGCGACCAGGAAAGGCTACTTCAATAACGGTTTGTGATACTATTGAGGGGCCCATTGTAAAGTTAAATGATGATTCTGTTATTAGGGTTGATGACGAGAAAATAGCAAAGCGAGTAGCAAATGAAGTAAAAGAGGTTTTATTCTTAGGAGACATACTCATAAATTACGGAGATTTTTACAATCGTGCTCATACTTTATTGCCTCCAGGGTATTGTGAGGAGTGGTGGGCACTTGAAGTTGAACATGCCACTGTAGATACTTTTGGGGCTTTAGATTTGGATAAACTAGCGTCCCTACTTGGCTCTGAAACTAATTTTCTGGAAAAATTATTCAAAAATCCATTTAAAACGAAAGTAGATGCAAAGACTGCATTTAAAATATCAAGAAGCCTTAAAATCCCATTACACCCAAGATATACTTATCACTGGGGCCTTATATCTAAGGAAGAGTTTTTTGATTTATTAAACCAAATTTCAGATTGTAAACAAACCTCAACTGACGGTGCAGTCAATAAATTAGTTATAACTTATAATGAAAATCTAAAGATGAGTCTCGATAAGATTGGAGTCCCTCATTTGATCGTCAATAAAGAATATATTGTAATAGAGAATGATGACGCTTTCACCTTATCTGAGATCATTAGTTTTGGAAACAAAGCGGAAGCTCACGATGCTAAATCTAATCCTGGTGAAGGGGGCTCTAATGAAGGGCTTTCTCTCATAAATAAAATCTCAGACGTTAAAGTTAGGGATAAATCTGGTGTTTTTATCGGCGCAAGGATGGGCAGGCCAGAAAAGGCGAAGATGAGAAAATTGACTGGGAGCCCGCATGTCTTGTTTCCTATTGGAGAAGAAGGTGGCAGATTAAGATCATTTCAAGCAGCGCTGGATTCTGGAAAAATAACTGCCGAATTTTCTAAGAAATGGTTGGAAAATACTGGAAAGGATTATGGAATCTCTAGTAAAATCATTCGGGATAAAAATGATTTTGCTATGACAGAATTCAACATAAAAACTTACTTTGATGCTGTTCTTAAAGGTCTTAATATGCCCATCCATCCAGACCTGATAAAAGGAGTTAAGGGAACTTCAAATAGGGAGCACATTCCTGAGCATCTTGCTAAGGGAATATTGAGGTCAAAATATGACTTAACTGTGAACAAGGATGGCACAATAAGGTATGATATGACACAGTTGCCAATAACTCATTTTAAACCGAATGAAATAGGAACATCTGTAGAAAAATTAAAGGAGTTGGGGTACTCTAGAGATGCATCTGGTAGTGATCTTGTTGATGAGAACCAAGTAGTTGAACTAATGCCTCAAGATGTAATTCTCCCTGCGTGCAGCGAAAGCCCGGAACTAGGCGCTGATGAAATCCTTCTCAAAACCTCATTTTTCATTGATGACCTTCTCAAAGATTTCTATAAGTTAAATAAGTTCTATAAAATGAAATCATCTGAAGACATTCCTGGGGCATTAATTGCAGTCATTGCACCACATACTTCTGCTGCAGTAGTGGGTAGGGTCATAGGGTTTTCAAAGACTCAAGGATTTTTTGCTAATCCTGTGTTGCATGCAGCTACAAGAAGGGATTGTGATGGTGATGAGGCGTCTGTAATGCTGCTTATGGATGTTTTGCTGAATTTCTCAAAACAATTCCTTCCAAACAGCAGAGGATCAACACAGGATGCACCGTTAGTTATGACCTCAAAATTAATACCTGCTGAAGTGGATGACATGGCATTTGATTTGGATGTGTCTTGGGGATACCCTCTGGAGTTCTATGATGCATGTATGAATTATAAGCAACCACGGGAGGTTGAGATCGAACAATTCGGAAAACGTCTTGAGACAGAGAAGGAATATTATGATTTTGGTTATACTCATGAGGTTTCTGACATGAATTCGGGCGCAATGTGCTCTGCCTATAAAGTAATCCCCTCTATGGAAGAGAAACTAAAAGGACAGATGGAGCTTGCAGATAAAATAAGAGCTGTCGATGAGTCAGATGTCGCTAGATTGGTAATAGAGAAGCACCTTATAAGAGATATAAGGGGGAATCTAAGAAAATTCTCAATGCAGCAATTTAGGTGTAGTACATGCAACGAAAAATACAGGAGACCTCCTCTTATCGGCAAATGTATAAAATGTGATGGTAAAATCATCTTTACAATATCTGAAGGTTCTATAGTAAAATATATGGAGCCTGCGATATCATTAGCTCAAAAATATGATCTGCCGTCTTATCTAAAACAAAACTTAGAGCTTACAAAAAGAGGCGTGGAAAGTCTGTTTGGCAAAGAAAAAGAAAAGCAAGAAGGACTTGGTAGGTGGTTTGGTTAATCATAATTTTACTTTAGACTTTATCGAATGTCTTGCGCCGCATGCGGTACACTTCAGAAAACTGAAATTTCCCTCTTTCTCTATCTTCGTATCTGGTTTGCCACATTCGTAACAGAACACATAAGAATTAGCATATTGCTTTATTTTCTCATTTATTCTTGAAGCAGGAACTTTTGTACCCATGATCACGCTGCCACTCTTTTTTATCTCTCCAGGTGTAGCAAGTTCTCTTAAAATGAATTTTAGCATACTTTCTGGTTCCCTTCTGAGAGTATTTGCTATCTGTAGGAAATTGCTTATCACTGTCCTATTCCCTTGTATATGCCCACGGACTTTAGGCATCTCAAATCTTTCTTTCTGAAAGACATGTTCAGGTAATTCTTTCCTCACACCTTCTAAGAGTTTCTTGTATTCTTCCATTCCTATAGGTATTGTATATTTATATTTAAAGTTTTGTACGCGCCCGTACAACAGCGTCTGGGGACGTCTACGACGCCCCGAAACTGCTTGAGATTCACAGTCTCGGGTGATTGAGCGTAGCGAACATCGCCCTATACTCTAGTGTGCGGATACGCACAAAAGTATATAAACTATATATCTGTTAGATAATGTATGGTACTTGAGTCTCTGCTTAACCCCATGAAGGCTGAGAGGAAGCCTTTAGAAATGTTTTTTTTAGGGTTTGTTTATACCTCAATCGCTATAATTCTCTCTTTATGGATATTCAAAGACCAAGCAAGTATGATCATGGTGTTCCTCACAGTTATGGCGTGTGTACCTATTGTGTATAATACAATGAAACTAGAGGAAAGCAAAGATATGGTTGTGTCAAAAGAGAGAGCACTCATGAAAGAACACAACAAAGCAATTGTCTTTTTGATGTTTTTATTCTTAGGAATTACAGTTTCTTTTGTAGCGTGGTATGTTTTTTTGCCTTCAGACACATTAAGTTTTGTTTTCGATAAACAGATAACAACAATACAAGCAATCAATAATAAAATCGTCGGGAATGCTTATCAACAATTCTCTACATTTTCCAAGATATTTCTTAATAATGTGAAGGTTTTGTCTTTTGCAGTATTATTTGCTTTTATTTATGGCGCTGGTGCAATTTTTATCTTAACATGGAATGCAAGTGTAATAGGAACTGCTATAGGGAATTTTATAAGATCTAGCTTGAGTGAATATGCTAGTTTATTAGGTTTTGAGAGAATCTCCAGCTATCTGGGCGTAGTTTCTATAGGCTTACTCAGGTATGCCCTACACGGAATCCCAGAAATACTCGCATATTTTTATGGAGGACTAGCTGGAGGAATAATCTCTGTGGCTGTAATTAAAAAGCATTATAAAAGCAAAAAATTTTCAAACATTGTTTTTGACATCTCCGAGCTCCTAATAATCTCTTTAGCTTTCCTTATTGTAGCTGCTTTTGTTGAGGTGTATATAACTCCGTTATTGTTCTAATTCACTCTAGAACCTTTAATCTTCCAGGCTTAATCTCAAAAATGTCCCCTTCCCTAAGGAGAGTATCTATAATGGCGTCTTTGTCTTTGATTTTGTCTGGCGATATATCCTCTATAGACACCCCATCACCCTTGTCCAATTCCTTTATCAATTGAAGAATTTTGTTTGAAGGTGTCGGATCAATAACCTCTATTACTTTGTTGCTTGTGTTGTTATCACCATTTTTAGTTTCTACATCTGGTTCTGTGTCTTTTTGTAGTTCCAGATTTCTTACTTTTGCCCACAAAGAATTCATTTTCTTTATAGTCTCGATAAGCAAATACTTTTCTGAGGAAAACTCCCTTGGTCTTCCAACAATCATCACAACATCCCCTATGTCTGCCGTATCTGGTAAAACATTATTCTCAAAGATTCTGGCAGAAATCCTCCCAGTACCATCGTCTATGATAAGAGATCTATAGTTGTCTATCTCTGGCTTCTCTACTACCACCCCCACTATGTTGATCCTAGATATCTCTTTGGAGCCAACCTGTAAATAGTTTGGTATGAACCCTTCTGTTTTTATATATCTAGAATTAATTATATCTACAATCCTTATCTTGTATGCAACCTGTCTTTTCTGGAATTTCTGATCTACCTCAGTCAAGGAACTAACACCCCCAATAATGAATATTTATGATCAAATCCTACTTAAAAATCCTCTTCGAGGTTCAAATATCTCTCCAACTCTTTTTAATTTCTCCAAAACTTCCTCAACTTTCTCCTCACTAATCCCCTTATTTTTTGATTCCTCGATGATATCATCTATAGGGATAGTTTTCCCTACTTTGTTCTCTAGATCATCAATAACCTCTTTAATCACACTTATATGGCTTCTTTGAGATGCGGATATCCCTGTCGCTATACGGTCTATGTCTATCTTTCCTGTTTCTCTGTCTAGACCGACTTCCATCAAGCAGTACTCTACCAGTTCAATGGCTCTTCTTGCATCTTGTTTTGTGACTTTGTCGCTTAACCTCAATCTTGCAGAAGCTTCTGCAAGCCTCACAAGGGCTTCTAACTGTCGTGCTGATATAGGTATAGCTTTGATACCTTCCTCCACACCACCGCTAGTACGCATCTTAAGATAGAAATCCTTTATTTCATTCAGAGCTTCGTCTGTGATGTTTGGTATAATTTTTTGTTTTGCATATGCAATGTACTTTCTTAAAAATTCTGTGGGTATCTCTGGTTCATAGAAATCGGGAGTCTGATGCAACTTCAATATATGGCTTGCCATTTTCTCGTCTTTTGTCTCATCAGGAAGATCTTTTATTGTGAAGATAAGATCGAATCTGTTGATTAATGTAGGGGGTAGGTCTATCTGCTCTGCTATTATGCCATACGGATCAAACCTTCCGAATTTTGGATTAGCTGCTGCAAGTACGGTTGTGCGGGAGATTAACGTTGCTTGTATGTTGGCTTTTGAGATACTGACTGTTTGCTGCTCCAGGGCTTCGTGCATCGCAGCTCTGTCTTCTGGTACCATTTTGTCCATCTCGTCTATGCAGCAGAGACCGTTAGATGCCAAAACTAAAGCGCCTGCCTCAAGGCTCCACCCTTTTAAGAATTCATCCCTTACGACAGAAGCAGTAAGTCCGGCTCCTGAAGCACCCATACCCGATACATACCTGCCTTTCGGGGATATTGTACTTATTCTTTTTAGCATTGCACTCTTTCCACTTCCAGGATCCCCTACAAGCAGAATATGAGTATCACCTCTGCTCACGACTTTGTCGCTTCTTATTTTTCTTACGCCGCCTACAAGCTGCAATAGCAATGCTTCCTTTACCTTCTCATAACCATAGATGGAAGGCGCAGCAGAATCTACAAGTTTTGCATATAGCTCAGGATCTTTCGAAAGCTCTTTTATCTTCTCCTCATCTTCTTCTGAAATCTCTACCTCATAAAAAGTTTCTTCAATCGCTTCAACATAATTTGCTTCTACCATAAGATCAGATCTTGTCGACTTAGAACCTGTTTTTAATATAATCGGAACTTCTTTTATGGATCCTACTATTGATATTTTGCTTCCCGGATTCGTTTTTCTCTCACTAAGCGGACTGACTAAGTCATCCTTAAGGAAAATGTTTATTCTTTTTGGCTGTTCGCCGCCCTCAAGGCTTTCCGGAACTTCTTCAAGAACTATTCCCTGGGCATCAACAAGTTCTTTGCTGAGCAGCATAAACTTTCCTTTTCTGCCGCAACCACATTTAGAAGGCTCCTTGAAATTGCTGTCCAGTTGCAACACATTTATTATATTCCCGCAGACAGGACACTCAAATTTCGCAGCAGTAACTTGTGGCCTTACATCTGATTTCTGCCTTACAACTCCATCAACATACATAAACTTGCCAATGTGCTTGCTTCTTACGTTTCTTATCATAATTTTCTGATTTTCAGGGAGATTGGTAAACCTAACCTTAAACTCTTTTATACCCTCCAGATCAAATTGCTCGACTGCCAGCTCTGCCGCCTTTATAGTATCTTCAGGGTTCTCCAGCAGTTCGTTAGCCAGATCAAGATCAAATTTAGAGAGGTCAGCAAAATCAACTACAACGAATTTGTGGTCTTTTCTTAAATTTTCAACAATTTGAGAATAGTAAGATGACTCTAGAAATTCTTGAAAGCGTTTTATTTGTTCCGATGCGTCTATCCTAACTAATTCTTGCATAAATACCATACACCCTTTTTGATTTAAATACCTTACGCGCAGATGTCCAGTGGTCCAAAAATAAAAAAAGAATCAAAACAAAGTAATCAAGCTTTGGCTTTCTTTAGATTCTCTATCAACTTGTCCAACGCCAGATGGACTTCTTTCTCGCTTTTTGTTCCTGTACAGACTATCTTTCCATTGCTGAACAAAAGGAAGGTAGCTTGTGGATTGGTCTTTGTAGGAGGTAATTTATAGACTAAGCCTGGAAACTGCTCTGGTTCGTACTCAACATTCTGCAGTTTTGTTGCGAGCTCATTTAGATTAAGGTCCATGCCCACACCACCGGAAGCAACAATATTCTGGATCTTTATTTCCGGCTTTATCTTAATCTTGATACTTATCTTTTCAAGGCTTTTTATTATCTTTTTTATGCTCTCCTGAACTTTTTCTATTGTTCTTGCGCCTGTACAGACTATCTTACCTGAGCTAAAGATTAAAGCAGAGGTTTTCGGCTCTTTTATCCTTATAACAAGCCCCGGAAACTGTTCTGGGTTGTATTCGGTATTGCTCAGCGTAGCAGCCATCTTTTCTAAAGGTATATCGTGCTCCAAAGAAGTAGAAACTACTATATTGACTATTTTTATATCTCTAGCGACTTTTTTAGCCATTCTCACACCCCCAAGTATGATGTTTGTTTATAAATGTTTAAAAACCGGGTTCTATTTAAATACTTTTGTCTTTAAATAGACGGATTAGGATATAAGCATTCAAGAAAATATACCCCTTTGGTTTCCTATGGAAATTGTTATAAATAAACGATAAAAACATAGGAGATATGGAAAATGATTGATATTGTGATACCTAACAATAATGAAGAAGAATTCATCACAATAGCAGAAAAACTAGGGTACGGTGGCATATGCTTCCTTTATGATATAGAGGACTATCTAAATAATAAAAAGAAACTTCAAATTGGTCATAAACTTAAGATTAGTTTTGGCATCTTAGCAAATAGCAGGAATATAAATAAAATTAAGGTTAAATTGAAAGGACAGAAAGTGTTTATAGCTATTAAGAGCTCTAATATGGATCGACAAGTCATAGAGGGATCAAAAGCAGACATAATTTTTTCATTTGAGGAGAATACAAGGAAAGATTTTATTCATCAAAGGGCATCGGGATTAAACCATGTATTGTGCAAACTGGCAAAAGAGAATGACATAACAATCGGTTTTTCATTATACTCTATTCTTGATGCTAAAGACAAGCATGTGATGCTCGGGAGAATAACACAAAACATGAAGTTATGCAAGAAATTCAAATCAAAAACTGCAATTGCGTCTTTTGCAGAGAGACCTCTTGATATGAGAGACTCAAATGATCTGGTAAGCTTATTAAAAACACAGGGTTTGACTGGTCTGACTTTTTTGACTAACACCTTATAAAAATGCACTTTTAATACAAAATTTTAAAAACATCTTAATACATTGATAATAAAAAAGAGGGATAGAATAAATGTTCGTACAACAAAAGAAAACCCAAGTTACAATCTTCCTTATGCTTGGGGTCATCATGGTCATTACTATCTTTGTACTTATCATTGCAAATAGAGGTTCTATTAAGAGTTCTTTAAGCAGGGAAATAGCTGATGCAAATAAAATTACTTTGGTATCCCAGCCGGTGAAAAACTTTGTTGAAGAGTGTTTTTCTTTAGTTTCAAAAAATAGTTTAGACGATTTTAATGAGAATTCTACTGAAGAAGAGTTGGAAAGATTTGTAGATAGCAATATTGATTCATGCCTGGACTTTTCTGTGTTTGAAGAGCAAGGACTTTCCTTTTTGAAGAAATCTGTTGGTGTCAAAGCAAACATCAACGAGAAAAGGGTTGTATTCAGAATGGAGTATCCTATAATCATCACAAGACCTAATGGAGATAAAATAGAGATGAACGATTTTTTAGCAGAACATGAACTAATGGTGGAAGAAACATGACGAGAAAACCAGTAATTAGATCTATATTTGTATTGATCTTAGTATTTACTTTACTTTCTACCTTAGTTTATGCAGTCACTACAACTCTTCAAAGCCCAGTGGCTGATTTTGTGGACGATGATGGGTTTCTTGATCTGAGGGCAAGCTGTGAGGCAAGTTATGACGGAACAACTTCTTATAATATAACTAAAGCAGATTTATATTCTAATGAGGAAGGTAGTTGGATATCAGGAGGAACCTTACAAGTTGAGAATCCAATTGCAAATGCCACTTATTATTTCAATTTCACAAATACTTTAAGTCAAGTTTCTGAAAGTGAATTTGTGTGGAGTGTCCAGTGTCATGAAGCAAATTCAAGTAATGATGGATTGGATGTAAATCAAGAGTTTGCTGGAAACAAGACAATCAAGGTTGAATATGCAAAACCTACTGTCGCAATTATTTCTCCTGCAGATGGAAGCCACGATCTGGATGGCCAAGATGTCTTGATAAGTTGTCTGGCTACACCTTCATCTGGGTGGAACATCACTCAGATAAATTTGATGACTAATATGAGTTCAGATTGGAAATCAAATCAGACATTTACTATTCTTAATAGGATTGTTGATACACAATTTGCGAACGTCTTTAACCTTAATGCTGGAACAAATAGAAGCGGAGACGCAACAAACATAGTTTTTGGTTGTTCAGCAATCCAGATTAAAAATGATTTGGAAGGAGCACCAATCTCTGAAAGTAGTTCGTTAAATCGGACTCTAAATCTTGGAAATCTTCAGCAATGCGTACAGGGAACTTGTGATATAGGTACAAAACAATGGTGCGACAACGGCGTATTTGTTTCTGATGGTTATTGTGATAACTGTGGAGGGTTAGATTTTACGTGCACTAGCTGTGTTGGTAATTCTTGTGATGTAACCAACCAAAGATGGTGTGAGGATAATTTATGGAAGGGAGGTACATATTCTCAGTACTGTTCCCATTGTGGTTATACTGATGGCAATTGCCCTGTGTGTGAAGGTGGTGTTTGCGACACAACACATAAACAATGGTGCAATACTAATAGCACTTGGTCGGTTATAGATTACTGCGGTTCATGTGGCAGTGTTGATGCAAGTTGCGACGCAACATGTGTGCATGGTGTTTGTGATACTGAAAACAGAAAAGTATGTAATGCTGGTGTGTGGGATGAATCCAACTACTGTTTTAGCTGCGGCAGCCAAGATAGCAGCTGTTCTTTTGAATGCACAAATAACGCTTGTGATACAAGGAATAAACGATGGTGCGACAACGGAGCATGGAGTGATGCTGATTACTGTACGCATTGCGACACAAAGGATTTTACATGTGGAGCAACCTGCTTAAATAACGCTTGCGACACAACATCTAATAGATGGTGCGACAGCGGCTCATGGTCTTTTCTGAATTATTGTGGTCATTGTGAGGATTCAGAGTGCTTAGATATATGTGTAGACAACTCTTGTGACGTAAACGCCAAAAAATGGTGCGACAACGGTTCATGGAGTGATATCGATTATTGTGATAATTGTGGGAACAAAGATTCTTCGTGCCTGTCTACTTGCCAAGAAGATACCTGTGACACGACTGCTAATAAAAGATGTTCTAGTGGGGAATGGATTACAACTAATTACTGTGATTATTGTGCTTTGGAGGATAGTGATTGTACAATAGGCTGCGCAGAAGGAGAATGTGACAGTGTGAATAAGAAAGTCTGCGTAAGCGGCTCATGGTCATCAGATTCTTATGATTCATTATGTGTTGTCCAGGCAATTAATGTTTCTGAGACTATATGCAATGAGCATGGAAATTGCACAATTGGTACTTCCTGCATAAATAATTCAGAATGTGCCAGTAGTGTGTGTTCTGACAACTTATGTTCTGGACTAATATGCAGCAATGGAGTGAAAGACCTGAATGAGACAGATATAGACTGTGGAGGGGAATGTGGGAAGTGTGAGGATGGTAAAGAATGCTCCATTAATTTGGATTGCTCATCTAACTTATGCACTTCCGGAACCTGTGCGAGCATAGATTTATGTAACGACCGTATTTTAAATGGTGATGAAACTGGAATAGACTGTGGAGGAACATGTGAAAATAGATGCCAGTTAGGAAGAACATGCAGCATTGATGGTGATTGTGAAAGCAGTTTGACATGCACTTCCGGAACCTGTACAAATCCTATACCAGATATTGGAGAAACTATTGGTGGAGAAGATAGTGACGAAGATGGGATTCCTGATGAATGGGAACTGGATAATGGCCTAGACTCATCAGATCCTTCAGATGCTTATGCTGATTTTGACAACGATGGTTTAACAAATATTCAAGAATATACATTCGGTACGAATCCAAACAGGGCAGACAGTGATAAGGATGCAGTTAGCGATAAAGATGAGATAATAACCGAAGACACAGACCCGTTAGATCCTGTCAGCAAACCCGGAGGAGTTGGTGGGTTGCTGTTCTTTATAATAATCTTAATAATTGTGTTTGGAGCAGGAAGCTATGCGTTTTACTATTACAAAGATAAGTTCATTAAACCTAAGGCAAGAGGGCCTGTAGGACCTACTTTTATGGAACAACCTTTGCCACAAAGACAGATCACAAGAAAACTACTGACTAAAAAAAATAATATGCAAGAAATTGTCAAGAAAAGAAGGGAGCAAAAAGAAGAAAAAAGACTAAAACTTTTAGAGACTTTTAGCGGGAAAAGCAAGACATCGGTGCAGTCAAAAAAACAAAAAGCTCCTGGTAAAAAACCACAAAGCGAGGTTTTTCTCAAATTGGAAGAATTATCAAAGAAAAAATAAACTATTCTGACTACAGATAAACTTAAATACTATTATCGGCTAAAATCTAGTATGTATATTTCAAAAAAAGGGGTTGTAGAAACACAGTTTAATTGGATCTTTATTCTTATAATCGGGGCTGTTGTGCTTATACTCTTTACTGGGGTTATTGTAAGGCAAAAAAATGTTTCTGATACGTCAACAGAACTGAATCTTCTTGAAAGTTTGGACTCTATCTTTTCCGGTTTAGAAACTAGTTCTGGAACTGTGAGTCTAGTAGCTATCCCAAATTCAAAAATTGAATTCGGGTGTAATGCTTATTCTGTTGGAGAAGTTTCAAGGCAATCTATCACGAGCATATTTGCCCCTTCTTTTTTGGAAGGCTCCGATTTAGTAGCTATGACTCTTGCTTGGAAATTGCCATATAAAGCTGCTAATCTTGTATATCTCGCTAATCAACAAACAAGATATATTTTCGTCGGTGATTCTGACTTTGCCAAGGAAATATTCGAGATGATACCTGACGAAATCAAGAATGATGGTTATACTAATGTCGATGTCATCCAAAATGAAAATGATCGTATCGTTAGGTTAATCTTCTTTGATGAGGAACCTACACTTCCAAATAGTCTTAGGAATGTGGATTCAATAACCTCATTAAGAGTAGATGGAAATGAAGATACTGGTACGTTACAGTTTTTTGAATTAGTTGATGGAGTGTTAGAATCTAAGGGGTTTTCTAATTATATCAAGGAAGCAGGATTGATAGGTGCTATTTTTTCTGATGAGGTTGAAAACTATGAATGCAGTATGAAAAATGTTTTTAAAAAATTGAATATTGTTTCTAAAGTACATAAAGAGAGAATTAATAGAGTATTTGATTATTATAGTAATGAAGCAGCTGGAAGTTCTTGTATGTTATTTTACGAAGCTGAGATTTTACAGATATCCGGTAATCTTGATGTACTTTCATCCTCTGTTTTTTCACCAGAAGATATTCCTGCAGTAATCAATGCAGCAGCCGAATTAGAAAATAAAAATTTCGAGGTAGGTAGACTTTCATGTACAACAATCTATTGAAAAGGAAAGCGCAAATACATATGCTGGAAACAATCGCTGTTCTAGCTGTATTTTTTGTACTTGTGATATTAGGATTCTCAGTATATTCAAAGTTTTCTAATGTTAATTTGGAAGATTTTAATGAAGAGAGCTTGCAGCTAGATGTCATAAAGGTAGCACAGAGAGTTTCTTCTCTTCCGGAATTGCAATGCAGTTTAAGTGGCATAGTTGTTGAGGGATGCATCGATATGCTGAAATTGGAAGCTATATCTGGAGTAATATCTAAAGAAGAAAATAAACTCTTTTTTTTCGATAATTTCGGTTTCAGTAGGATAATTGTGAAAGAGATATATCCAGATAGTGAAGAGGTTTTAATTTACGATAACTCTTTGGAAGATTATTCCAGCAAAACTGTTATGAATGTGCCAATATCTCTTTTTGATTCAATTGAGAGTAAATATTCTTTTGCTGCGATAAATATAGAGGTGTTTTCAAAATCATGAAAACTGGAAAAAAAGCTCAAGTAGAAATCATGGGTTTGGTAATAATCCTGATATTGGTAACAATAAGCCTTATTCTTGCGCTTAGATTTATTGGAGTGGAAGATGAAGTAGAGCATAAGAATGAATTTACACAATCACAATTAGGATCAAATATGTTGGATGTGCTTTTGAGGTCAACCAGTGAGTGTGGTGTTTCTATGACAGAGCTTTTGCAGGATTGCAGTTCTGATAAAGAAATAGAATGTAGTGGTATGAACTCATGTGATTATTTTGAGCAGGAAACTGAGGAGATATTCGGAAAAACTTTAGATATTTGGGGTATCGGATATTTCTTTAATGCTGTTTCTGAAGATGATAACCTGATTGACATAGGAAATGGTTGTTTAGGGGACAAGAAATCAAGCACATTTTTTATACCCTCATCTTTTACTACTTTAAGCTTGAAATTGGATATTTGCGGGTGATATTTGTTTTCCGAAATATTTATATATAACTTATCCAATAGAATACTATTGGTAAATAAGAGGTGTACAAATGGATAAAAAAGCACAAGGAATTTCTATCAATGTCATAATTATAGTTGCTATAGCTTTAATTGTTCTAGTTGTATTAATTGCAGTATTTACTGGAAGACTAGGTGCTTTCGGCCAGGATGTAGATTCTTCCAGATCATGTCAGAGCACATGTAGCGCATTGGGGCAGAGTTTTAGTGATAAATCAGCAGCAAGCTGTACAGGAACTAATGAGAAATATGTACCTGGATCCTTTAATGATGCGACTAATGGTTGTTGCTGCACAGGATAGGTTTTGATTTTTCTTTTATTATGTTATTTTTACAAAAATATTTAAATAGTTAGATTAATAAGGGGATTATATGATAAAAAACATTATTGAGGTCTTAAGGATACTTTTTGTACTGAATAAAAGAAAAGCACAAGGAATTTCCATCCAAGTGATTGTTGCAGCTGCTATAGCTCTTGTAGTAGTTGTAATTATTATTGCCCTGCTCACAGGAAAACTCGGTAGTTTTGGTAGCGGAGTTACTTCCACTCTGCAGAGCAATCCTACTTGAGAGCCCTTTGTTTTTATAGTGTTGTAGATTGAAAAATGATTAAAAGAAGAGGCCAAGCTTCTATTAAGATTATCATAGCAGCTGCTATAGGCCTAATAGTCATCGTCGCTGCTATCGCCTTGGTCGGCAATAAAATTGATGCTTTTAAATTGTGGTTAAGAATAAGAGGGGGAGATATAGAAAAAGCTTGTACTCATGCTTCTATAGGTGGAACATGTATGACTGTTACAGGATGTGGTAATGTCGCTGGTAAGAGGATAATAGCTTCACAAGCATGCCCAAGAGGCCTAGTTTGTTGCAAATAGATTCGGATAATTCTCGCAACTTTTATAAATAGTCCTTTCTAAAAGGTAAATATGTTCAAAAAGAGGAATGCACAAGGCACTTCTATCAAAATCATCGTAGC
>CAYXZV010000011.1:0-30125 GCA_964469645.1 uncultured Methanosarcinales archaeon
TGATGAATTTGCTTATGACAACAGGATGTTCTTTGCTTACTTCCGTTGCTTTTTCAAGATATTTTTTTAGGTCTTTATCGTTAAAAGCTACGGACATTGCAGCACCAGAAAGAACATAACTAGGTCTTATCAAAACAGGATATTTAACGTGATTTGCAAAACTTACAGCATCTTTAATATTAGTTGTTTCGGTCCATTCAGGTTGATCTATATCCAATTTGTCGCATAACTTTGAAAATTTGTGCCTGTCTTCTGCATTGTCAATGCTTAACGGGCTTGTACCAAGAACTTTTACTTTTTGATTATATAGCCTCATCGCAAGATTATTTGGTATCTGACCTCCCATTGATATTATCATGCCTAAAGGCATTTCTTTCTCATAGATATCTAAAACGCGCTCAAATGTCATCTCCTCAAAATACAATCTATCGCAAACATCGTAATCTGTTGAGACTGTTTCCGGATTGTAGTTTATCATTATGGTCTTATAATTAAGGTTCTTTAGTGTCATGACTGCGTTGACACAGCACCAGTCAAACTCTACTGATGAGCCGATCCTGTAAGCACCTGAACCTAAAACAGCAACAGAATTTTTATTGTTAGATTTAACATCATCTCTGCTTCCGTTATATGTCAGATAAAGATAATTTGTCTTTGCCGGATATTCTGCTGCCAGAGTATCAATTTGCTTTACAAAAGGTACAATATGATTTTTTTTCCTTAAATTTCTAATTTCCAATAAATTTTTCTCATAATTCCTGTCACTAAACAATAATCTAGCGATCTGAAAATCAGAAAATCCCTGCTGCTTTGCCGATCTAAGAAGCTCTTTTGGCAATTTTTGAAGGGAATATTTTTTGATTTCATTTTCTGTATCAACAATATTTTTTATTTTGTACAAGAACCAGTTATCTATTTTGCTTAAGGAGTGTATCTTATCGATGGAATATCCTTTCTTTATCGCTTCTGCTATCGCAAGTACCCTTTTGTCAGTAGGATTCTTCAATTCAGAATCAATATCATTTATTTTTGCGTTTTGATAAACTAAGCCATGTAGCCCTACACCGAGCATCCTTAAAGCCTTTTGTAAAACTTCTTCGAATTTCCTTCCTATAGCCATTACTTCTCCTACAGATTTCATCTCGCTGCCGAGTTCGAACTTGACTTTCTTGAATTTCTCCATGTCCCATCTTGGAATTTTTATGACAATATAGTCAAGAGCGGGCTCGAAACAAGCCTTTGTTGTTTTTGTTATGGAGTTTTCAATTTCAGTCAGAGAATAGCCTAAGGCCAGCTTTGCAGCAATGTGAGCTAATGGATAACCAGTTGCTTTTGAAGCTAAAGCGGAAGATCTGCTTAATCTGGCATTGACTTCTATTACCCTATAATCTTCGGATTCAGGATCTAAGGCGTATTGTATATTACATTCTCCTACAATCCCTAGGTGCCTTATGACTCTTATCGCGATTTCCCTTAATTTATGATATTCTGAGTTTGTTAATGTTTGAGAAGGAGCGACGACAATGCTCTCTCCAGTGTGTATTCCCATTGGATCAAAATTCTCCATATTACATACAGTAATGCAATTGTCATATTTGTCCCGGACAACTTCATATTCTATCTCTTTCCAACCCCCAAGGTATTTTTCTATCAGGATCTGATTTGAATAAGAAAATGCCCTTGTCAATGTTTCTTTCAATTCTTTTTCATTGTAAGCTATTCCAGAGCCTTGGCCACCTAGAGCATAGGCAATCCTCGCCATGACTGGATATTTTATTTTTTTTGCTACTTGTAATCCTTCATTTATACTTGTAACAGCTTTGCTTTCAGGGACATCAACATCAATCTCTGCAAGTTTTTTCTTGAATAGATGCCTATCTTCAGTTTCTTTTATTGCATCTACAGAAGTTCCCAGAACTTTTACATCATGTTTTTTTAGAATTCCATTGTCATTTAGCTCTACACCGCAGTTTAATGCTGTCTGGCCACCGAATGCAAGCATTATTCCGTCTGGTTTTTCTTTTTTTATTACTTGTTCGACAAAATAAGATGTTACAGGCAGGAAATATATCTTATCAGCCATGCCTTCTGATGTCTGGATCGTGGCAATGTTTGGATTTATCAAGATTGTTTTGATTCCTTCTTCTTTTAGGGCTTTGAGGCATTGAGAGCCTGAATAATCAAATTCTCCTGCCTGACCGATCTTCAAGCTTCCGGAACCCAGTACAAGGACTTTTTTTATTTTTTGCATTTTTTATAATTATTATTTTTCATTATTTATTTTTTATTGAATTATTTTTATTATTGTAATTTTTCCACTGTAGCTTTTTTATTCAGCATCTTAACAAACTCATCGAACAAAAACTCAGTATCAACAGGACCTGGTGTTGCTTCCGGGTGGAACTGCGAGGAAAAGAATGGCTTTGTCTTGTGTTTTATGCCTTCATTTGTGTTGTCGTTAATGTTTGTAAACAATGGTTCCCAATCTTTTGGTAAAGTTTTTGTGTCAACTGCAAAGCCATGGTTTTGTGTTGTTATGAAGCATCTCTTTGTTTTTTCTTTTATACAAGGTTGGTTTTGGCTTCTATGGCCATACTTTAACTTGTAAGTATCTGCACCGGCAGCTAAAGCTAATAATTGATTACCTAAGCAAATACCGAATGTAGGTATATCTTTTTTGATGGCTTTTTTTACATTGTCTATGGTTTTTTTGCACATCTTTGGATCTCCAGGACCGTTGCTTATCATTATACCATCAAAATCAAACTTGAAGAAGTCATAATCGTAAGGAACTTTTATCACAGTTAAATTTCTTTTCAACAGGTCTCTGATGATATTGTTTTTTGCGCCACAGTCAATAAGGATTATTCTTTTGTTGTTCTTGTTCTCATAATTAACTTGGGTTATTACCGAAGCTGTGTCTATTGTTGTACTTTTATTGTTGATTGGATCATAAATTATCGGTTTGTTTATTGAAACTTCTTTGACTAAATCAACTTTATTTGGATCATAGAACTTAATGTCTTTGTCATCTATCACTATCTTACCAAGCATTGCCCCTTTTTCCCTTAATTTTTTAGTTAATTCTCTAGTGTCAACGTCAAATATTCCTGGAATATCATGTTCTTTAAGCCATTCGGCAAGGCTTTTCTTAGCATTCCAATGAGAATGCTCAAAAGAATAATCAGAAATCACAAGGCCTTGTATCTGGATTTTAGATGATTCAAAGTGCTTTGGAATACCAAAATTGTCTTTTTCTTCAGAAGGAACACCGTAGTTTCCTATCAATGGATATGTCAAGCACAGAATCTGGCCCTTGTAGCTTGGATCTGTTAAAGATTCAGGGTAGCCAACCATTCCTGTAGAGAAAACTACTTCTCCGGCTACAGACTTATCTGAAGCAAATGAGCATCCGTGAAAAATAGAGCCATCTTCAAGAATAAGTTTGGCATTCTTCTTTAACAACATATTAAAAAAAAGAAATAGTCAAGTGTTGTTTATAAGTTTTTTGTTTTCTTTGGTATATGCCTTATTTTAAATAAAAACCTTTAAATACCAATATCCTAAGGATAATAATTAATAATGGCCAAAAGCAATAATAATTCAGTTCATCTGCAGTTATTGTTTTTAATACTTGGATTGGTGCTGTTCTATCTTCTGCTTAGGCCGTTGCTCAATATCTTCCTGGCAAGCATAATACTTACTTATGTATTTTATCCGTTATATGTAAGGATAAAAAAACAGCTGAAATATGAAAACTTTTCAATTTTAATAACCCTTATTTTGATTATTATCATTTTCCTAATGCCATTTATATTTGTGGCATCGCAAATACCCAAGCAAGTGGCAGGGGTTTATGCTTATTCAAAAGAGAATATTGCCGGCAGGGATTTTTTTGATCTTAATTGCGATAACTCTGATTCTTTGAAATGCAAGACAGTTGATTTTATTACAGGATCAGGATACATAAATTCTGATGAGATTGTTGAAGGCACATTCAACAAAATCACGGAATTCGCCACATCAGTTTTTATCAGAATCCCTAATATAATCGTCGAGATAATGCTTGCTTTGTTTATATCCTTCTTTTTGTTTAGGGATGGCAAGAAGCTGATGAACAATATCATGGATATGCTTCCCATAAGCAAGAATCATTCCAATAAGCTTATAGTTCAATCAGGCAATGTTACATATTCTGTTGTGTTTGCACATATAATTGTTGCTATTGCGCAAGGTGCTCTAGGAGCAGTAGGGTTCTATATATTTGGTGTTCCATCTGCTCTCTTCTGGGGTGTTGTCATGGCAATATTTGCATTATTGCCTTTGATAGGGCCTGCTATAATATGGGTTCCTGCATCAATATTTCTTCTTATTAACGGAATAATCAGCAGTTCATACTGGGCGATGGGTATGGGTATAGGATTGTTTTTATATGGAATTATTGTAATAAGCACATCAGATAACCTTCTAAGAATGAAGATTGTTGGCAGCAAAGCTAATGTTCATCCTCTTACCGTATTGATAGGGCTAATTGGAGGGATTAATTTATTTGGGTTGATAGGAATATTTATCGGGCCTATAGCATTGTCTTTACTGATTACTTTCTTTAAGGATTTTAGTAAAGGTTATGCATAATATGTTCGGAAATTTAGCACAGTTGCTATACATCAACAAATAATCTATGCTTCTCTTCTCCTTCCAACTCCTGCAGAATTCTTTTAACTATCAGTTTCTCTGGATCAGGGATCAACTTAACACGTTTTTTCAGGTCTTCAAAGTTCTCAAATGGCTTTTCGTCACGTGCATTGATTATTTCCCACATGTGTTTTTTTCCAACGCCTGGCAATAACTCTATCTGGTGCATCCGTGTGCTTAAAGGCCTTGCATTATTGAAAAAATCTATAAAGCGCTTTTCATTTTTCTTTATAATATCCTTTATTGCAAATTCAAGTTCTGAGTTAGCTGTCCTTGTTAATTTTGATGAAGGTATTTTGCCAACTATGTGGTGTATCTTATCTCTTTTCCCTTCTCCAATGTAGACTTCCTCATAAAGTTGCAGATGTACTCCTTTTTTCGGCACCAGCTCCAATAAGACAAAATGCTCCTTTCCTATGGCTTGCGCTACTGGAGTCTTCATATACATCGGCCTGTCATCCAATGCATAGCCATTCGGCAAAAAGTCTAATACTATTACATTTTCTTCTTTTGTGCTTTCCATTTTCTCAGTTGATTGTAATGATTCCATATTGTCCGTTACAAACTTGCAGCTGAAACGTATTCATGAAACGTTTGCCTGTAGTCGTCGCTTACTTTGAGATTTTTCATCTCCAAAGCCCTTTTTTCTTTTATTTTAAGCAATTTTTCTTTTTCATTGATGACATGCTTAATCTTATCTTCAATCTTGTTCCTTAACTTTTCATTCTTCTTGATATTTGAAAATACCAATGTTTCCTTTTGATGCTCTGCTTCGAAACTTGACAACAAAGCAAATACCATTGGAACCCATCTGTTAAATAGTTCTTTTTTGAATAATTTTGCTTTTACTTTTTTGGATGGTGGGATTTTCGCTTCCAAAGCATCCAAAAGCTCGCTTTCGATTTTAAGCGTCTTTTCGAGATCTTTTATCCCAAGCTTTTCTGTCTTTACTATCCTTATTTTCTTTTTGCTGTACTTTTTTAGCAGCTTTTTGTCAAAAAATATAACCTTTTGTATGAGCTCATACACAGTATGCTCAATCTTGTTTATGTAATCTTTGGATAAGACACGTCCTTGTTTTTCAAGGTACTTCTCAGGCTTTTTGAATTTGACCGCTTTTACAATCAATGATTTTTTAGTGATGCCAAGATCCCTCAAAAATGACTCTTCAAGGTAATTATTGATCGCTTTTATCTTGTGGATGATCTGCCTTATGATGCTTGTGTTTTCCTTGAGCCTTTTTATTGAGTTTTTCTTATCTGAAAATGTTGCTATTATGAGCTCATAGAGGATTTTTGCAAGCCTCTTTTTCTTGCTTTCTACACTTATGTTTGTTGAAAGCAGCACTTTCCGGTATCTTGCTTTTTGAGGCTTGAGATTAGCCTTTTTTATGGCTTTATTGGCCTCTTTAGCTAACTTTTCATAGCTGTCAATATGCCTCTTTTCTACATCCACCCTCATTTTTTTATAATTTTAACTTTTGTATATATAAATATTTGTATATTTTTAATTTAAATAAAATGAACAGAAATTAGTTCTTGCTGAGAATGTCTATTATCTTCTTCAGATTATCGTTATTCAGGCTGATAGTATAGCCCTGCATAACAACTTTTAAGTCTTTGATTGTATCAGGCATTATATCTATGATTTTTCTTATATGCTGCTCTCTTAATCTTGAGATATTTAATTTGCTTATTTTCTCAAAAATCTGATCTTGATTCTTAATAGGACCAATGCTTATTAGATGCTCTTCTGTCTTAGCTGCCCTGAAGTTTAGCTCTCCATCTCTCTTTTTTATCTTTTCTAGTTCTTCCTTGAGCTGATATGTGCTCATAGGAGTTTCTGATAATACTTCTGATGCCATTTTATTTGCTTGCTTTCAAGTGAATCGGATGAACTATAAGTAGTTTTTCCTTATTTCCATCTTTTATAGAGACCTCATAGCACTTTCCTCTTTGACCTTTTACTGTGCCTGTCTTGCCTATATATTGTGTATGCGGCTCACCTTTATGGAATGATGGTTCAATACTCAAATGGACCTTTTGATCTTTCTTAAAAGACTGCATAAACCTGCTTATGCTTATCTTTCCCTTCTGCCTTCTTTCCTTCTTTAGCTTGTACCTGGCCTTTCTTTTTAAGCCACTTATATTAGATCCCATGAGAAATTGAATTCAATGGTGGTTTAAAAAGTTTTTGGAAATTTGTGAATTGTGAGCGAGCTCACTCGCATCTCACGAAATTTCCAAATACCTAGAAAAACATGTTTTTCCGCTGTGTTTCGTTGATTCCTAACACTAAACAATAATAAAGTGTATCTACCGCGCAATAGAAAGATTTATATATTTGTTAATAATCAAATTATCTAATCTAGAAAATAAGGTGGTTTTATGGGATTTTTTGATAAAATAAAAGAAAGAGTTTCCGGGAATGGTTCTGAAGTACTGCATGAGACAGAAGAAGAAGGCTATGTTGAGCTTGGCGCTGACGCAACTGCTGAAGCATCTTCTAAGATAACTGTAAGGCCTTTTGTAATTTCTGATTTTGAGAGCATCAAACCTGTACTCGATTCATTGAGAGAAGGCCATACAATAGCATTGATTAATATTAAACCATTAAAAGATCGTGATTTGGTTGAGCTGAAAAGAGCTATCAATAAGATAAAGAAAACAACCGATGCTATCGAAGGTGATATTGCTGGATTCGGTGACAACTGGATTGCTGCGGTTCCTTCATTTGCTCATATTCACAGGCATAAAACAGCAGAAGAGCCAAAGAAAGAAGCTGCTGTAAGTGATGTTTCTGAGTATGATTAATTCTGTTTATTCTTATATTTTACAAACCGCAAACTATAAAAACCGTATTCTTTACCTTGATTCTATGTCAGAACCTGAATCTAAACCTGGGGAAATGTGTCCATTATGCCATAAGAAGACCTTGGCTTTGATGGAAAAGGAAACAGAAGTTCCTTATTTTGGAAAAGTTTTCTTATTTTCTATGACATGCAGCAACTGCAAGTATCATAAATCAGATATTGAAGCATCTGAGAAAAAAGATCCATGCAAATACACTTTTGATATTTCTAATGAGAAAGACCTGAAAATCAGGATTGTAAAAAGCGCAGAAGCGACTGTTAAGATCCCGCATATAACTACAATAAGCCCAGGCCCTGCTGCTCAGGGTTTTGTGACAAACATAGAGGGAATTCTTAATAGAGTCAAATATCAAATTGAAACAGCAAGAGATACAGCAGAAGATAATGACGATAAAAAAAAGGCGAAGAATCTGCTGAAGAAACTTATGAAAATAATGTGGGGCCAGGAAAAGCAGAAAATAATAATTGAAGATCCTTCTGGTAATAGTGCTATAATTTCAGATAAAGCAGTTAAAGAAAAGCTTAAGAAATAATATGAAGTTCGGTATTATCGGAGCCATGCAGGAGGAGATTGAGCTTCTCGTAAAAAGTATGAGCAATGTTTCAGTTTCTTCACATGCAGATATGAAATTCTATTCAGGAAAATCAAATGAAAAAGAAGTTGCTATAGTAAAATGCGGAGTCGGAAAGGTAAATGCTGCAGTGTGTGCGCAGATTCTTATAAACAATTTTAATGTCAATAGTATAATTTTTACTGGAGTTGCTGGAGCTGTTGACAAAGTGCTTGAAGTAGGGGATGTAGTTATTTCTTCCGACTCTGTTCAGTATGATGTGGATGCTAGCGCACTTGGCTTTGATCCTGGTCAGATATGCTTTACTGATCTAAAGTATTTCAAAGCTGATGAAAATCTTGTAAATGATGTTCTCAAGGCATCAAAAAAATTAAAAATAAAATGTGTTAAAGGGCGTGTCTTAACAGGGGACAGATTTATAACAGATTCAAAAGAACTTGAAAAGCTTAAAGAAACTTTTGGAGGAATATGCATAGAGATGGAAGGAGCTGCAATAGGTCATGTATGTTCCATCAATAAAGTACCCTTTGTAATTATACGTTCAATTTCTGACAAAGCCAATCATTCCGCTTCAATAGATTTTGAAAAATTCCTGAAAAAAGCTTCATTGGTTTCATCATCAATTGTACACGAAATACTAAAAAATGAACCTTAAAGAAAAAATAAGAACAATCCCAGATTGGCCTAAGAAAGGTATTCAATTTAGAGATATTACAACACTTTTGCAGGATAAAGAAGCTTTTACGTATGTTATTGACAAATTCTACGAAAGGTATAAAGATAAAAATATTGATGTTGTTGTGGGTATTGAATCTAGAGGGTTTATCTTTGCAGCGACTCTGGCATACAAACTGGGCTGCAGTTTTGTTCCGGTAAGGAAAGAAGGTAAATTACCGCATCATACAATGAAAGAAGAATATTCTTTGGAATATGGGGATGCAGCTGTTGAGATACATAAGGATGCGATCAATTCCGATGAGAATGTCCTGATTGTTGATGATCTGATTGCTACAGGTGGCACTGCTAAAGCTACAATAAACTTAGTAGAAAAATCAGGTGGAAAAATAGTTGAATGCACATTTGTTATGGAACTAATTGATCTAAAAGGAAGAGAGAAATTAAAAGGCTATAATCTATTTTCTTTGATTGAATTTGAAGAGGGATAGTATCACTACTTTTGAAGAATAAACAAAGAAAAATATTTAAACGCTAATCTGTTTCTTCGGTTCATGATTGTTACTCCTATAGGGTATTTTAGCACTAATCAAGCTATTCTTGGACCAGATCTAGAAGCAAGAATTAGAGATGGTAGCTTGGAAACTGTTGGTTTAGCAGAATCTATAATTGCTGGTCAGGCTCCTGATGGAGGATTGTTTATGCCCACTCATTTTCCTCAAATTAGTTCGGAAACTATTGCTGGTATGAGAAATATGTCTTATGCTGGAATTTTTGTTGAGGTTATGAAAGATTATTTTCATGATGTTTTGTCTGAAGAAACCCTTGAACAGATAGCTAAAGAGGCATATGAAGGTGACAATCCATTTGAACCGTTTATAGAGTCTTTGCCGCAGATTGACGATATAGGAACTTCAATAGACCATATAAGTAGGTTGGATGAAGGCCCTTCAGCAGCTTTTAAGGATTACGCTGCGCAGGTATTGTTTCGAGTTATAGAGGCATTGAGAAGGGAAAAGCCTAACACTCTAATTAGACCAGGTTATAGCCTTTCTGATTCAGATTTGTTAACTTTTATTACAGCAACTTCTGGTGATACTGGTGGTGCAATGGGGCACGCTATTTTGAACAGAGATCGAATGTGGATGGTCATTTTATATTCAGCATTTGTAGGAAAAGAAATAAGTAGTTTGCAGGCAAAACAAATGGATACTTTAGGCTTTAATACTCATACCTTAAGAGTCGAGACCGATTTTGATGGAGCTCAAAAAATGTCACAAGAGTTACTAAGCGATCCAGAATTAGAATACATGAACTTGAATTCTGCTAATTCAATAAATATTGGGAGACTTTTACCCCAGATTGCTTATTATTTCCACATATATTCCAGAGTTGCTGAAAATCCAGGTGAAGAAGTAGCTTTTGCTGTTCCGTCCGGAAATTTTGGTAATGCTGTTGCTGGATTATTTGCACAGAGAATGGGCTTGCCAATAAAATTAATAATTGGTGTGAATGAAAATGATGTATATTCCGAATTTTATGATACTGGGTTGTATAAACCTTCTTCAGAAATCCATTCAAGCCCATCAAATTCCATGAATATTATTTGGGCAAGCAATATGAGAAGATTATTTCAATTATATGGTGGACAATTAGTAGAAGGAAAAGACCCAGATAACCCGGAAAGAAAAGTCATACAGGGACTTACTTTACCAGATCTTAGAAGAATGAGGCAAGATATAATAGGAGCATATAGTATAAGTGATGAAGAAACTGATAGAATTATTGTAGATTTCCATAATAGGGGGTATGAAATAGAGTATGATGGTGGGATGATAACCTCAACTTTAGAACCACATGGTGCAGTTGCATATGGTGCTGCACAAATGGCCAGGAAAGATGGTTATACTGGAAAAATAGTTGTTCTTGAAACAGCACACCCCGCTAAATTTCCAGAGAGTCTAGATAGGAACAATATTAAAATTGCAACTCCAGCGAACTTGGAGGGTTTACAGAATGGAGAAGGAGGAAATTATATATTAGTTCCAAATGATCTTAGCAGGGTTAGAGAAATAGTTAAGACACTCCATCGACAAGAACTAGCAAAATATAATTAAAAAAATAAAAAATTATTTCTTCTTTCCGGATCTTGCAACCTGACAGTCCTTGCATGTTGATGAAGCTAAATGCGCTCCTCCAATCACCAAAAACAATGCTGTCCACCAGTTTAGCGTCCAGAAACCCCACCAGGCGAGATCCTGGCCTAAATACAATATCCCTAAAGCCAGAAATATAACTCCTCCGGTCTTAAAACATCTCTCACATCCGTGCATCACAAAAACCACCTCAATAGATAATTAAGGAGAAAATGATTTAAATAATTTATGTTTTTTAGAAAGTCTTACTCTATCATTTCTATTTCTATATTCAATCCTTCAGGAATAGCAACTCTCATAACCAACCTTAGAGCTCTTTCATCTAGACCTAAATCAATTAATCTTTTGTGGATCCTCATCTCGTATCTTTCCCAAGTTGCACGGCCTTCGCCATCAGGACTCTTTCTTGTAGTGATCTTTAACTTTTTTGTAGGTAAAGGTATAGGACCGCGGATTTCAACACCAGTTTTTTTAGCAATGTCGCCTATAGAACTAGAAACTTCGTTTATTTTGTTTATGTCAATACTAGCTAACTTTATTCTTGCTTTCTGCATTTTTGTACCTCATGATAAGTTTAACTTACCATGAACTTAATATCCTGGTGAAGATATGACTATTCTTTCTTAACCAAATCAATACACATTCCAGCTGCTACAGTTGTTCCTGAATCTCTTATTGCGAAACGAGCCATCTGTGGAATGTCTTTTTGCTTCTCTATTACTAATGGCGCTACTGGCTTTAATGTCACAATAGCCGCATCTCCATTCTTAATAAAATCAGGATTCTCTTCTTTTGCCTGTCCTGTAGCTGGATCAAGTTTTTTCACTATTTTTGTAACTTGACATGCTACTTGTGCTGTGTGAATATGGAATACAGGTGTGTAGCCAACAGTAACAACAGTTGGATGGTTTAAAATAACCATTTGTGCTGTAAATTCTGTTGCAATTGTAGGAACATTATCTGCAGTTCCTAATACATCTCCACGTGCAATATCTTTTTCACCAATGCCACGAACGTTAAATCCTATGTTGTCTCCAGGCTCTGCTTGCTGCATCTGCTCATGGTGCATCTCTATGGATTTTACTTCTCCCGGAACACCTTTTCCTTCTCTTCCCGGAACTACTACAACTTTATCGTTTATCTTCATAACGCCAGTTTCTACTCTACCGACAGGAACAACACCTATACCTGTGATCTTGTAAACATCCTGTATAGGCAATCTTAAAGGTAAATCAGTTGGCTTCTCAGGCTCTTTTAGTTCATCTAATGTTTCTAACAAGGTTTTGCCTTGATACCATGACATGTTCTTTGTTTTCTCAGCAACATTGTCCCCTTCTAATGAAGCTCCTGGAACAAACAGAACTTCCTCTGGGTTATATCCAACACTTTTTAACAAAGTAGATACTTGTTCTTTAACTTCGTTGAATCTTTTTTCATCGTACTTTGCCATATCCATCTTGTTGACATAGACGATAAGCTGGTTAACCCCTAAAGTTCTTGATAAGAAAATATGCTCTTTTGTCTGAGCTTGTACACCATCGCTTGGATTTGCGCTTACAACAACAACACCAGCATCTGCTTGGCTAGCGCCTGTAATCATGTTCTTGATGAAATCCTTGTGGCCTGGTGCATCGATTATTGTAAAATAATATTTATCTGTCTCGAATTTCTTGTGAGCAAGGTCAATTGTAACTCCTCTTTCCTGCTCTTCTTTTAAGTTATCCATTACAAAAGCAAATTCGAAACCTGCTTTTCCTAACTCTTTTGCTTTGTCTTTTAATTTCCTCATTGCCTGTTCGTCTATGTTTTTAGTATCATATAGTAATCTACCTACTGTAGTGCTTTTTCCATGATCAACGTGACCAACAAATACTAAGTTAATGTGTACTTTACCTTTCGCCATTTTATATTAATCCTCCATATACATTCTTTTTAAATTTGGAGTATTTAGGAATAGTAAGTGATTTATAAAGGTTATGGTTTTTATTTATACCTAAACCTCATAAATTTCTTGCATTCTAAGCAATAGAGAACTATGTGACCTTTAGCTGTTCTGACTCTCAAATTCTTTCCTGGAACTAGATAACTTTGGCAATTCTTGCATATCTTTCTTTTGAACTTTAATGGTAGCTTTAATTTGTATTTTAATGCTATTCTTCGTGCTTTCTTGGCATATTTATTGGCTAAATCAGGTTTCTTATCAAATGCAGCTCTTGCTTTGCTTAATACTGTGTTGATTTCGGCTAAAGCTAACTTCTTCTGCTGGTTTTTAGTGCCCTTGTGCTTTTTTTTCATATTAAGCTAAAGTTTTATAAAATTATAAGAATTTTCCTATTTTTATGTTAAATTTTCTAAAAAAACTCTTTGCAAAAGAAGAAGTCCAGGAAGAGAAAGTACCTCTCAATGAGTTGAACAACTGGGTAGACCAAAAGACAAAAACAATATTTGATGGTTTAAATGTTAAAATCAATGAAACAATTGAAAAAATAAACGATGAAAAAGCAAAAGTAACTGAAAATCTAAAGACATTGGAGGATGCCCAGCTGCAAAACCCAAAAATCCCTGAAAGAGTAAAGACAATAATGGAAGGAAACCGTGCAGGTTTCATAAAGAAAGTTTCATTTTTTTCCGATAAGATAGATTTGAAATATAATGATTATAATGAGTTGATTGAAAAGAGCAAAAACATTGAGAATGAAATTAATGCACTTGGAAAAGGAACAGCAAAAAGCTACCAGGTCTTGGGAGAATTCTTTGCAAGGGAAGCAGGCAATATAGCTGCAAACATCAAAAACATTGAAAATTATTCAAAGGAAATAAAAGATACAGTCAATAACAGCAAAATAACAAATGTTGATAAAATTAAAAAGAGCGTATCTGAGATAGAGAATAAAATTAGATTAAAAAAACAACATTCTTCTGAGCTGGAAAACAACAAAAATGACCTTCAAAACAATAAAAACAAAAAATCAGAGATTGAAAACAAAATCAATAGTACAAAATCAAGCGAGGATTACAAAAATTATGAGAGGTTACTGGAAGAAAAAGAGAAAATTAGCTTAGAGCTTAATAATATCGAAAACACATTGTTCCATGATTTCTCTGTTCTAGAAAAATCTTTGAAGAAATATGCAAAAATAGCTTTTGAGAATGAAAAACTTATTTTAGAGTATTTAGGTAACCCAACACTGACCTTGATTAAGGATAGTGAACTTGTTATAGTTAAGATACTTGGGAATTTAAAAAATGCGATTGAAAAGAATGAGTTTGAGCTGGATGATAGAAAGAAAGAGAAATCACTTGCAAAAATAAATGATGCTGACAGTGTTTACTTCACAAAAATGAAGGATGATTTTGCAATTGCAAAGAAAAAATCGAATGATATTAAATCAGGAATAGAAAGCAACAATTCAAAAAAAGAAATGGATTCGTTAAAGGCCGAATTAATGAATATAGATCAAACTGTTCAAAATGATAATAATAAAATATTGAATCTTAACAACGAACTGGAGAAAATAAATGTTGACAAATTGAAAGAAAACTTAGTAAATGAAATAGAGAATATTGTAAATGTTAAGATTACTGTTCTTTAGATTTATTGTATGCTTGTTCTAATGCGACTAAACCTGGTAACTTGCCATCCTTTTCTATGAATTCCAATGAAGCTCCTCCACCGGTGCTTACATGAGTCAACTTGTCTCCTAATTCAAAACTATTTATTGCGGCAGCAGTATCACCACCACCAGCTATTACAGTTACTCCTAAATTGCCTAAATAATCTCCTATTTCTTTTGTTCCTGTAGAGAATTTCTCCATCTCAAAAACTCCTAAAGGTCCTGCCCAGAAGACTGTTTTTGCATCTTTTAATTCATCTTTATAGATTTTAATTGTCTCTGGACCTATATCCATAGCCATCCATTCTTTAGGTATTTTATCAACAGCGACAGTTTGGGTGTTTGCATCGCTTTCAAACTTGTCTGCTACAACAAAATCACTTGGAAATTTTAATTTGTTTCCAGCTAGCTCTGTAATCTCTTTAGCAACATTGAATGTTTCCTCATCAAATTTTGAGGCTCCGATATCAATATTTTTTGCTTTTAGAAATGTATTTGCTAAGGCTCCTGCTATCAGTATCTTATCTGCTTTGTTTGCAAGGACTTTTAATGCTCCTATCTTATCTGCTTTTGCTCCTGCTACAATCGCTGCGAAAGGTTTTTTTGGGTTTAACAGCTTAGTTAATTGATTTACTTCTTTTTCAACCAATAACCCAGCACAGCTTGGAAGTAATTTTGTTATTGCATCAGTAGAAACATGCGTCCTATGGATACTTCCAAAAGCATCATCAACATAAACCTCAGCCATAGATGCTAATTTTTTGGCAAATTTTTCATCATTCTTCTCTTCTTCTGCATGGAATCTTAGATTCTCCAGCATTACAACATCTTTATCCTGGGGAATTTCAACATCGATGCAATCATTAACAAAACCCACATCTACACCCAATAATTCGCTTAAATCCTCTGCAACAGGTTTAAAAGTCAGTTCCTTTTTAATTTCCTCCATGGATGTTCCTTTTTTAAGTAGTTTTTGTGGTCTGCCCATATGAGCCATCAATAGTATTTTACAATTTTTTTCAAGAAGATAGTTTATTGTGGGTATTGTAGCTCTTAATCTTGTATCGTCTGTCACCATCTCATTTTTTACCTTAACATTAAAATCTACCCTGACAAGGACTTTTTTCCCTTCCAATTCCATATCTTCCAGTTTGAGGAAATTCATTGTAAATCGAGATAGAAAAGACACTCTATGCATTATTTAAATTTGTTGGTTTGACCACTGGACATTGCTTATACTGCACTGGACATTTGGCCGTGAGATTTATAAACCTGTTTTTCTTTACAGTTAAGTATGAAAAAAGGTCTAAAATTCACTAAAGTCCAGCTTGAAGAGCTATATTTAAACCAAAAACTATCTCTCAACCAAATTGGTGAGAAGTTTAGTTGTGAAGGCACTAATATCCTTTATTGGATGAAGAAATTGGGTATTAAAAGAAGGCCTGCACAGAATCCCAATTCAGTTTACATTTCTAAAGAGATACTAAGAGATTTATATTGGGATAAAAGATTAAAGACACAAGAGGTTGCCAATGAGTATGGGATTAAATATGGTAGATCTATTTTGAAGAAGATGAAAAAATATGGAATCCCTTCTAAAACTTTGTCACAAGCTATGACGACAAAATTCAAAAAACCTTTTGACAATAATCTTGCTGAAAAATCATATTTTCTAGGTTTAAGAGCTGGAGATTTTCATGCTAAGAAAATCAAAGAATGTATAAGAGTTCAAACAACAACTACACATTCAGCACAAATTGAATTATTAAAAAATTCTTTCTCAAAATATGGTGAGATTTGTAAATATTTAAGTAAATCTAAATCTAGAGAAGACGAGTGGTTTATTTATGTTGATTTGGATAAATCATTTAACTTTTTGATACAAAAACCTAATGAAATTCCGAGTTGGATTTTGGAATATGATGAATTATTTTTTCAGTTTTTGGCTGCTTATATGGATTGTGAAGGAAACTGGCATTTGACAAAAACTCATGATATCCATTCGAGATTTACTTTCAGATTGAGAACTGGAGATAAATTGATTTTAGAAAATATAAATAATAAATTACGGGCAATGGGATTTTTCACAATTTTTAATTTAGATACGATGAAAGGGTCATATGGACCATGTGGAATATTTAGAAAAGATATCTACAATGTTACAATGAATAGAAAAAATAATGTTATTTCTCTCATTAAGAAACTTCTTCCATTAAGTAAACATCCAGAGAAAATTAAAAAGATGGAACTAATGCTAAAATATGAGACTCAACTTCATTCCATTATCAAAAACAAATGGAATTTATTAAAAGAAGAAATTAATGGACAATTACTAAAAAATCAGATTAAATGAATAATGGGACGAAGATAAGTGCTACTATTCCCATAAGCTTAATTAGTATGTTGAGACTTGGTCCCGCGGTATCTTTCAGACCATCTCCTACTGTATCGCCTATTACCGCAGCTTTATGTGGATCAGAGCCTTTACCGCCTAGCTTTCCTTCCTCAATATATTTCTTAGCATTGTCCCATGCTCCTCCACTATTAGCCATGAATACGGCCATCAAAAATCCAACGACTGTTTTTCCAACTAATAACCCGCCTAACGCTTCTGCTCCTAATAATAAACCAACAACTATAGGGCTTAGAATTGCTAATAAACCTGGTAACGCCATTTCTTTTAAAGCCCCTTGTGTAGCTATGTGAATACATTTGTTATAATCGGGCTTTGCCTTACCCTGCATCAAACCCTTTATTGACTTAAATTGCCTCCTCACTTCATTGACAATTTTCATTGCCGTTTTTCCAACAGCTTTTAATAACAAAGCTGCAAAAACAAATGGTAATAAACCACCAATAAATATTCCTACTAAAACTTTTGGATCTACTACATTTATTGCTTCTAAACCGATAACTTCTGCAAATGTAACGTAAAGAACTAAGGATGTTAAAGCTGCTGAACCGATTGCAAAACCTTTTCCTATTGCTGCTGTTGTGTTGCCGACAGCGTCCAAAGCTTCTGCATTTCTTCTTGCTTTTCTCCCTAAACCAGCCATCTCTGCAATGCCCGCTGCATTATCCGCAACAGGACCGTAAGTATCTGCAGCTAAAGTTATTCCTAATGTTGATAGCATTCCAACTGCAGCGATTGCAATTCCATACAATCCTATTTTAAAATCAAGCGCTCCACCAGATAAATAGAAAGCAGCTAAAATTCCTGCAGAAACTGCTATCACCGGGATTATTGTTGACCACATTCCTACAGACAAGCCTTCTATTATATTAGTAGCGGGACCTGTTTTTGAGGCTTCTGAGATTCCTTGTGTAGGTTTTTTATGTGAAGATGTATAGTATTCTGTTGATAATCCAATCACGATTCCGGTCAATAAACCAGCTAAGGTTGCCCAGAAAAATCCTAAGTTATTTGTCATGGATTGTATTAAAAAAAATGAAAGGACTGCCATTATCAATGATGCAGCAAAAACACCTTTATTCAAGGCTCCTGTAAGGTTTTTCTTTTTTCCGACCTTTACAAAAAAAGTTCCTGCAATTGAAGATAATATTCCTACTGCAGCTATTCCTAAAGGCAATAAAACAAAATTTTCTCTGTTAACACTGAATGCTATGAAACCAATTACCATTGCAGCGACAACGCTTTCTATGTAACTTTCAAACAGATCAGCGCCCATTCCGGCAACGTCTCCTACATTATCCCCTACATTGTCAGCTATTACTGCGGGATTTCTAGGATCATCTTCAGGAATTCCTTTTTCTACCTTTCCAACTAAATCTGCTCCAACGTCAGCAGCTTTTGTGTAAATTCCTCCTCCTACTCTTGCGAATAATGCTATATATGAAGCTCCAAAACCAAATCCGAAAATCAGTTCTGGATTGTTGAAAAAGAAGTAAAATATGCTTATTCCCAATATTGCTAAGCCAACAACAAACATTCCCATCACAACACCGGATGAGAAAGCGATATTAAGTCCCTTACTTATATTGCTGTTGCATGCCCATGTTGTCCTTACATTTGCTTTTGTTGCAATGTGCATTCCTAATCTTCCAGCTACAGCTGAAAAAATGCATCCAATAACGAAGGCAATCGCAAGTTCTGTTCCATGAGGTAATGTATAATATAATATTGCAGCAACTACAACCATAAAAACAAGCATTATCTTGTATTCTTTATTCAGGAAAGCCATAGCGCCTTTATGTATATGGTCTGAAATTTCCTGCATTTTTTCATTTCCAGCAGGATTTTTCTTGATCTTAGAAGTCAAATAAAGTGCAAATATTATTGCTAATATACTTACAACAAAACTCGCAATTAAAACAATTGAAGCCATATTTTAAAGAATAAATAGATGTTTTAAAAGATTTTCTGTTTTTCTTTAATCCTTTTTGAGGGCGTCTATTTTTGCTTGAGGTAGCATTTCAGCCATGCGTGCTATTGCTTCATAATTTACTCCAATATCCATCCCAAGTGCATCTAATCTATTTTGAAGAACGATTGCGATGTCGATTTCACCCCATTCTCTTAACGCTGTCAGACCTCTTTGTTCTAAAATTCTCTTAGCGATTTCATAGTGTTCTAAGGCTAAGTCTATAGCTTCCATTCCTAAATAGGTATCACCAAGTTGGAAATGGATTAGAGGATCCTCCAAACCCATACTTCCGGGATCCATAGAATGTAATTTCTGTGCTTTTGTTAAATCTGAATAAGCTGCAAAAAAATTGCCTGATTGGTTGTATGCCACTGCACGATTGATATATCCTATGGGGCTATCAGGTTCAAGTTCTATTGCAATAGACAAATGATGGATAGCTTCCTCAAACCTTCCCAGTTTCCTATACACATCACCAAGATTATTGTAAGTGTTTGCACTTCCCTCAATATCTCTGGCATTGGCCAAATCATCTAGAGCTTGATCTGTTTTTCCTAGTTCAAAATTAGCAATTCCTCTAGTGCTATATGCCATACCATATCTTGGATTTATACTTAATGCCCATGAACATTGTTGTACTACAACATCCAAATCGTTTTGTGGATAACCTAAGAAGTAATTTACCAGACCGTTCCATGCATCGCTTACTATATTACCAACATCAACCATAGTAATTAAGTCCTTGCCTTAACCCAAAAATGAAGATAAACCAGGAAACCGGCTAATAGCAGAAAATTAATCGCAGTTATAATGATTGTGAACCATACTAAGAATTTTTGTTTTTTCTTGGTTTTGTTATTTAATTGCTTTTTTGGCATGATTATTGCACTTGCACTTTTGCCTTGATTCTCTTTAATCTAAAAATATTTTCTCGCTCCATCTCTTCCAGCCTTAATCTGATGAAATTTGTAGTTTCTTCTAATCTTGGTAAAACAACGAATTCTAAAGCATTTACACGCCTCTTTGTCTTCTCTATTTCATTCAATAATTTTCTCATTGAAGTCTCAACTTCTGCTGCTAATAGTATCTTTTCAACAACTTTTTCATAAGCAGCAGCAGCTTCGTCTATTGCAGAAGAGTTGTATAATCCGTAACCGCGTTCCATGAATGCTTTTTGTATCTCTGAACTTTCTATCTTTGGGACTTTGACGCCCATGATGTTTTTTGTAATTAATTTTATATCTGGAATTTCTTTTATTGCCATAGCTATAGATTTAACTTTTAGATCACCTTCCATGGTTCTGGCAATATTTATCTTTTCTAAAGCAATCTTGTATTCTTCCACCAATTCCTGTCTTAATGTCTTTGCTTTCTTCAAGATCTCAAAGAATTCTAAAATCATGCCATCTCTCTTTTTCTTCAATAAAGAATGTCCTGATTTAGCTAATTTAATGGATTTCTTTACTTTTAGTAATTCAGATCTTGTGGGTTTTATGTCTTGTGGCATGTTTATTTCTGTTCTGCAACTGCTTCTTCAACAGCTTTGTAATACTTTTTCCTCATCTCAGGATTTACCCTTGTCAATTCATTCTCTGGCAGGATTCCTAAAAGTTCCCAACCTAAATCCAAAGTTTCAGAAATGCTTCTGTCTTCATCTCTTCTTTGAGAGACAAACCTTTTTTCATACTCATCTGCAAACTTAAGGAATTTTTTATCCCTTTCAGATAAGGCTTCTTCTCCAACTATTGCTACTAAACCTCTTAGATCCTTGCCTTCAGCATAAGCTGCATACATCTGGTCAGAAACTTGCTTATGGTCTTCTCTTGTTTTATCTGGACCTATGCCTAAATTCATCAATCTGCTTAATGACGGCAAAACATCGTTTGGAGGATAAATTCCGGTCCTATGAAGATCACGTGCAACAACAATCTGTCCTTCGGTAATGTAACCAGTCAAATCAGGGATAGGATGAGTGATATCATCACCAACCATTGTTAATATAGGTAGTTGTGTGACTGAACCTTTCCTCCCTTTAATTACGCCTGCACGCTCATATATTGTTGCTAAGTCTGTATACATGTAACCTGGATAGCCACGCCTACCTGGAATCTCTTCACGAGCAGCTCCAATTTCTCTCAAACTTTCACAATAATTAGTCATATCTGTCAGAATAACTAAAACGTGAGCGTCATGCTCGTAAGCAAAATATTCTGCAGCTGTTAAAGCCATTCTCGGTGTGACTAATCTTTCTACTGCAGGGTCATCTGCCAAGTTAAGGAAAACAACTGAACGTTCCAAAGCGCCTGTCTGCTTGAAATCATTGATGAAATATTGTGCTTCCTCATTTGTAATTCCCATTGCTGCGAAAACAACAACGAAATTTTCTTTTCCAACGGAGTTGGTGCCGGAAATTTTCGATTTCCGAGCATTCCCTATAACTTTAGCTTGACGAGCAATCTGCAATGCCATCTCATTATGAGGCAATCCAGAACCTGAAAAAATTGGTAGTTTCTGTCCTCTAACTAATGTATTCATTGCATCTATTGCCGATATTCCAGTCTGGATGAAATCTGAAGGGGTTGCACGTGCGAAAGGATTTATAGCAGCTCCGCCTATGTCCAGTTTTTTCTCTGGAATTATTTCAGGACCACCATCTATGGGTTTTCCAGATCCTGATAGAACACGACCCATCATATCTTTTGCTACGCTTAACTTCAAAGTATCTCCTAAGAACTTAACTCTTGTGTCAACATCTATTCCTGATGTGCCTTCAAAAACCTGTACAACTACAATGTCATCTGATGTGTCTAAAACTTGGCCATTCTTAGTTGTACCGTCAGGCAATGCAATCTTTACAATATCTGCATAACCTATAGGTTCTGTTTTTTCTACGAAAATTAATGGTCCTGCTACTCTGTTAATAGTCTTATATTCCTTCATCTTACACTCAACTCCTTTTCAACATTGCCCATTATTTCATTAAGCAAGTTGTCATAGCTTTTAACGAACTTTATCTCTGATAACCTATCCTTAGATTTTGTAGTCAGGATCTGCTCTGCCCTCATTCCTTTATCTAAAGCAACGTTTGCCATCTTTGAAATCTTTAATATAGATGTCATCATGTCATGCGTCTTTTTCATGTCGCAAAATGTATCCACATCATGGAAAGCATTCTGTTGTAGCAAAACTTCTCTAATTAATCTTGCAATTGCTAAAGTTATTTGCTGTCTTTCAGGCAATGCATCAGAACCTACTAATTGAACGATTTCCAATAATTTTTCCTCTTCCTGGAGTATACTCATCATCTGCCCTACAAGATCTTTCCAGTCACTTGAAACATTCTTTTCATACCACTCATTCAAAACTTCTGGGTAAAGCGAATAAGATGTCAACCAGTTAATAGAAGGGAAATGCCTTCTTTGAGCCAGTTTAGCATCTAAAGCCCAGAATACTTTTGTAACTCTTAAAGTGCTTTGAGTTACTGGTTCTGATAAATCTCCTCCAGGAGGACTTACAGCACCTATAATTGAAACTGAACCTTCTTGTTTAGTTCCTAATGGAATTACACGGCCAGCTCGTTCATAGAATTGTGCAAGTCTTGTGCTTAAATAAGCAGGATAACCTTCTTCTCCAGGCATCTCTTCTAATCTGGAAGAAATTTCTCTCATAGCTTCAGCCCATCTTGATGTTGAATCGGCCATCATTGCAACTGAGTAGCCCATATCTCTGTAATATTCTGCTATTGTAACTCCTGTATAAATTGACGCTTCTCTTGCTGCCACAGGCATGTTTGATGTGTTTGCAATCAAAACAGTACGGTTCATCAACGGCTTTCCTGTTTTTGGATCTGTAAGTTCAGGAAACTCTGACAATACTTCCGTCATTTCGTTTCCTCTTTCTCCACAACCTACATAGACAACTATATCCGCATCTGACCATTTGGCCAGCTGCTGTTGAGAAACAGTTTTTCCGGAACCGAATGGTCCTGGAATAGCTGCAACACCACCTTTTGCAATCGGGAACAAAGCGTCGAAAACTCTTTGCCCAGTTATCAAAGGCATATCTGGCTTTAGTTTTTCCTTAGTTGGTCTTCCGACCCTTACAGGCCAGTTATGCTTTAGCCTTAACTCAAAACCATTGTCTAATTTTCCAATAATATCATTGACTGTAAATTTTCCGGAATTTATCTCGGAAAGTTTTCCGCTTTGATTAGGCGGCACCATAATCCTATGTATATTTCCTTCTGTTTCTTCCACTTCTCCAATGATACTTCCACCTTTTACTTCTTCACCTTTTTTAGCTGTGGCTTTGAAATCCCATTTCTTTTGTTGATCAAGACCTGGAGCATCTACACCACGTTTGATGAAATCACCCATCTGCTTAATCAAAACAGGCAACGGCCTTTGTATACCGTCGTAAATACTTGTTAATAGTCCCGGACCTAGCTCTACTGTTAATGGCTCACCAGTGTTAGTAACAGGTTCTCCTGGTTTTATACCGGAAGTATCCTCATAAACCTGGATTATAACTTTATCTCCTGTGATTTGGATGACTTCTCCCATCAATTTTTCATTGCCTACTCTACAAACATCATACATTCTAGGCTTAATTCCTTTAGCCACAACAACTGGGCCTGCAATTCTGTAAATAACTCCTTTTTCCATATTATATCACTTCCACAAATCAACTCCTATAGACTTCTTAATTAATCTTTTCAATGAATCCTGCTCAACTTTTGTTGAAACAGGAATGAAAACAGGATCGACTGAATCTTCTACTTCAAGCTTTTGATGCTTATCCAAATTTTCCATTATATTTTCATCCAAAACAACAACACTAATTTCTTTATTATTTTTTAATTTATTAATATCTTCTATAGGATTATTACTGACTTCTATTGTATCCTTAATTCCTGCCAGCTGAAAGCCAACAACGAATTCATTGCTTCCTAAAACTGCTGTTTTTACCATTTTATACAAGTTGTGGAGTGCACTGAGGAATCTCTATTTTGATTTCGTCCTTTAGTACTCCTACAATCAACATTTCTAAATCACTCTGTATTTTTTGTTTTACCCCACGTTTTTCAAATTCTCTGAGGTAGGAAATCGCTTTTCCCAATAAATATCTCTCAAAATCACGCTGATCAATTTCTATTTGCCTATCATTAATTTGTTGCACAAGTGCGTTTCCACTCCTTCTCAACCCTTCTTTAAATACATCTGAATCTGGTGATTGAATTACCTGTACTGAAAAATGCAAATAATATCTTATCACATTATCCGGAATTTGGTCTAATTGCTCATATACATCCATTTTTCATTTATTACTCATAGTACCAATTGCTTTTCAATAAATTCTTCTTCTAAACCTAATTGCTTTCCTTTGATCAATATCCTTAAGTTCCTTATTTCAATATCTTTTGCCAGCATAAATCCAAGTATTACCTCTACAGATAATGGATGCTTATGCAAAAATAAACTTATGTGCTTCAGCAGATACTTGTAAAGCTCTGTCTCTAAGGTTATCAGTGAGCCGGTAGCCTTAAATTCTTCTATACCTTTATCGATTGCATTTTTATATTTAGTATCGCCTAATGCTTTTGTTAACGCATCCAAATCATTCAGCTCTGACATCTTTGTTATTTTAGGATTTATTGAACCTCTGGCAGTTATTATAAACTCGGATGCATTCTCAATCTTTGATTTTGTTAACCTCAATAATGCCAGTATATTCAATATCTCCACTTCATTGATCAAAAAACTCCTGAATAAAGCTCCTTCTTCTGGAAGCCGTTTTGAAAACTCAATCAGGTTGTTATAGTAATACCTGTCCAGGGCATTCTCAATCATCACCAAACTGTTCTTTTCCTTCAAGTAATCTAAACCTTTGGTTAACAATGAAAAATTTACCAGCTTATTGCTTTTCAAAACCTGTTCTACGGATTCTTTTTTCATAAGTTCATGCTGGAAGTCCCTGCTTAATGTACCTGCTGAAGTTATCATATCAAAAACATCTTTCTCATCTGTATTTGTGAACTTTCCGCGGATGATTGTCTTAAGGTCTTCTATATCTTTTCTCTTTGCATATTCTCTTATCACTAATCCAAGTTCTTTTGGTGAAATTTTTATAAGTTTCTTGAATGTATAAGCAAGGTTTTTATTTAAAGCGATCTCCAGTAAATCCGCTCCGGAATGTTTTGGTGCGAACTCGCTTATTTCCTTCTTATAGTTGGATTCCTGCATAAACTTTGCAATTTCGTTAAAGCTCATCTTAAGCATTTTTTCATAGTCATGCTTCTTGAAAAGCAAAGACTTCATAACAGATGTCCTTACATAAGTATAAGGGTATTTTCCAAGCTTCAGTGGTTTTGCCTTTAATTGTAACATCTTAACCAAATAAAATTTTATTTACGCTTTGTAATTCATTTTCTTTTATGTTTTGGAGCATCGTGTCAAAACTATAATCAACTCTTACGGTCTTGTCTCCATTTTCTGCTATTAGGCCGCCAATCATATCAACAGCTTCTGCGTTGTATCCTTTCACAAGGTTTGCATCTTTTTTGCTGCAGTAAACGTTTGCAACATCAATATCATCTTTGGACTTTGCAAGCAGCTTGTCCATGTAACTTTCTTTGTTGCTTAGTTTTCCAATCTTTTTTTCTGCGTCATCAAAAACAGCGTCGATAAGCTGCTTTTTCGCCTCAAGAACCGCTTTTTTGTTGTCAAGCTCTGCAGAAGCAAGTTCTTGTTTTTTTATTGTGTTGATTATTCTCTTTGTCTCTGCATTAGCCTTTTCTTTCATCGCTGCAGCTTCCTTTTCTGCTTCGTCCGTTATATTCTTAGCTTCCTGCCTAGCTTCCGCTAACATAGTCTCTTCCTGATATCTTGCATTCCTGACTATCTCTTCCTTTACCGTTTCCAGTCCCATTTTAGGTTTAACCTGCCAGATTCAATATCAGTATAGCAACTACCAGACCAAATATTACTAGAGTTTCCGGAATAACAGTAAGGATTAATCCTTTACCGAACAGCTCTTCTTTTTCTGCCATTGCGCCAATAGCCGCACTTCCAATTTCCTTTTCAGCAATACCTGCTGCAATTGCGCTTAAGCCAACTGCTAAACCCGATCCGATTGCTATTAGACCTACTCCTTCTAATGCCATTTTTGTACCTCCATAAATTTATTCTTTTGCTCCGAAAGGCTTATACTTCTCAGCACCGCCCTCGAAAAATTTTGAAAAAAATTCAACATAATGCAGCCTCAATGAATGCAAAAAGCTGCCAAATAATCCTAAGACAATATTCAGTAAATGCCCTATGAATAATATTAAGATTCCGGTTAAGATGCCAAAACCTCCTCCATGGAAAAAACCTTCTGCCATTTCGTTTACGACAACGGCTATGGATACTGATGACAAACCTATTGCCATCAGTCGCAGATAAGATAATGTATTTGTCAAGATGCTTGGAAGCTCTATTATCCCTTTTATTCCTTCTCCTTTATAGAGCATAACCAAGGATGCTGCAAAAAATATCCAGCCAATGAGTTTAGGAATAGCAACAAGATTCATGTATGATAATGCCAGCAATAAAGCTCCAGTTTCCAAAACAAACCATGAGCCTTTCTCAAATATTGCATGTTTTAATCCATGGCCCTTCATTATGTTGATGAATCCAGCGATTAATCCCCAATTTATATGGATTATTCCGATTGCAATCGAGATGAACATCAGTTCAGTAACTCCATGAGATCTGCTTATTAAATGTGGAATTGCGAAATGACCCAATTCCTCCAGTCCAAAAAATTCACCGTATATGAAACCGAAGAAAATTGATGCAGCGGACGATAATAATAGTATATTAAAGAAAGCAGTCCATTTTGGTATTTTCTTTTTCAAAAAGTAGAACAATGCAAAACTTACAAGACCATAACCAAAATCACCCAGCATAAATCCAAAGAATATTGGGTAAGTGAGGAACATGAAGAACGTAGGATCAATCTCCTTGTATCTTGGCAGAGAATACATATTGATAAAGAATTCGAATGGCTTTGAGTATTTTGTATTTTTGAGCTTGACAGGAACTTTATCCTTTATTTTTGCAGGCTCATGATCTATAAAGATCTTATTGCTTCCAGCTTTATTCAGCTTCTGCATAGTATCTTGCAGCTGCTCTGTAGGGACCCAGCCCTTGACCAGAAAAGCATCCTTTGTTGCTGCAAATTTCAATGGAGCTTCTGCCTTTTCGAGCTCTGTCTCAAGTACATTTTGTGCAGTTATGAGAAATCCGCTGTGATCATAATTTAACTTCTCCAAACGCTTTTTTATGCTGTTTTTTTGATTTTCAAGTTTTGCATTTTCTTTGCTTATTCTTGCTAAGTTTTCTGCTGCAGTTCCTTTAAGATCGCTTAGATTTGCAAAGTTTACTGGGGAAAAGGAAATTTTCTGCAGTATATCAAGTGCAGTTTCTTTGCTCTTTATGTCAACGAAAAGTACCAGGAAAAGCTTTTTCTTTACTGTGGATTTGAGAATTGTAAATTTATTGGTTGTTGCTGATAATTTATCATTTAGATATTCCAGGTCATATTCATCCTTGATATAACCTGTAAAAAATGCCAATGATTTATATGAGCTAAGGTTTTCAAGAGGTATGTTGATATTTTTCAGAACTTCCAGTTCTTTCATTATTGCCTGGCTTTTTGATAATTTTCCTTCCACTTCCCTCAATTCTTCACTATTTTTGTTGACTTCATCACTAATCCTTTTTATTGTCTGGGATATTTCCACTAAACCTCGTTTAAGCTTAAATTCAGATTTCTCTTCTTTTACATTTAAAGCCGTAATCAGCGCCCTTATCTTGACCATAAACTCAGAAAGCTTGCTTGCAGTTTCCAATGGCTGGCCAATATCTGCTACTTCATCTTTAGAATGCTCAACAATATGAAGAACTTGGAGGTTGTGAAGCTCTCTAATAACTTTTTGCTGGGCCTTTTTCGGCCCTGTTACTATTATCCTATCCATCTCATAGGGCATTGACATCTATATAGTCTCCTCGAATTTTTTAATGACAAAATCAACTGCCTTATTTGTGTTTTTTCCCGCTTTTGCCTTCAGTTGCTTGATAGATTTTTTCCCTTCTTCTATCTTCCCTTTTCTTTCAGAAACAGCTTTTTCCTTAAAATCAGCAATCTTTTTCTCCTGTTGCTGCTTTATTTCCTCTTTCTTTTCACTTAAAATCTTTGCAGAAGTCTTGTTTGCGTCATCTAAAATATTTATTTTTTCTTTTTCAGCTTTTTGCACTACTTCTTCTGACTCTTTTTCAGAATTCCTTATTTCCTTTAATATCTCCACTTCTTTTGAATCTGTTGACATTGTAATGACCGTTAAAATTATATTTTTTATGTAAAATGATAAAAGTGTTTGTGTATTTCTTAATTAAATGATGTAAATAGTATATATTATATATTTAGTTTTCTATTTTTAATGTCACCATCCAGTCCATCACAACCTCGCTTATAGTGTCGAGGTTGTTTACCATACGCGACATGTCATTGGTTTTTACGTTCTTAACTTCTATTTTCTTTATTGATGAGACTGCTTTTGCAAATTCTATTGCAGTTTTTTGACTAAGGCTGGAGATATTATGGACTACGTCATGCAGAATCTCAATTGGAACAATGATTTCGTCAAGAAATTTTTTATTTCCTTCATCAAGGCATATAAGCCGGTCAACCATCCTTTCCAAATCTTTTGATATCAATGAGATGTAATAAAGATCAATATTTTTCAGTTTTGTTGTCTTGCCAAAGGTTAGTGATCCGATGACTGACTTATCTATGAGCATCTTGCTTCTGTCTATCTCGTACTCATACCTTTCAATCAGTTCCTTATCATAACTTTTCCCCATGACTATTATCATATTCTTTATTTTCTTGACCATCGTCTTCAATAAAGATTCAGGATCAGAAACAGTGACACTACCTTGAGAAGTGATCTGTTTTTTATCTATCTCAACAGATTCAAGGCTTATCAGCCTTTTTTGGTTCAATAATTTAGTAAAGTCCATCTCCTTGTCCATATTTATCTCAAATGAAGCGGATGGATTTATGTAAGAAGCTACAACTAATTTATGTATGACATCCTCCTGGTCTTCTGAAATGTTGAATATCAGATGTTTTGGCTTTTTTTCCACCAATCCTGGAGAAATAGTCAAAGCGCCGTCTCCTGTGTTGTCGATACTGACTTTTGATTTAGAACTTATTTTGTGTTCCCTGCACCAGGATGTTGGCAAGTAAACATAATGCATATCACCTGTCTTCTGTATATTCCTTATTTCCATCTATAGAGTAGCTAAATAGGTAGTATATATAAATATTTTGTTCTTATTTGAGGTTTTTTCGAAAACCAAATACTTTCTATATTATATATATAATTTAAAGAAAAGTTTTTATATTTATTCCATATAACGCCTCATTATGCTAGTAAAAGAGATAATGCATAATACAACAAAGATTTCTTCCGATATGAGTGTTGCCGAAGCTGCAGCTATGATGGACAAAAAATCTATTGGCTCTGTTTTAATTGAAAATGACAATAAAATTGTAGGCATAATGACCGAAAGAGACATCTTGAAGAAGATTGTTGCAAAAAGTGAAAATCCTGATGTGTTAAGGGTAAGGGATATCATGAGCTGGCCCTTGATAACAATAGACGCAAACGAGGATATAGAAATAGCCAGCAGAAAAATGTGCAGCAATAAGATACGGAGACTGGTAGTCACTGAAAATAATCAGATTGTAGGTAAGATAACAGCAAACAGTATTTCTCGGAACCTTAAATATTTGTCAGTCAGGCAAGGTCCGGTTTATATAAGGCCAGAATATTGAATAGACAAAATAAAAAGATTTATTATAAGGAGATAATTCTATTTCTGTATGCGCCAGTAGCTCAGCTTGGAGAGGCTTGCATATTGCAACCTCGTGCAAATTAGAGCGATACCCTCCTAACACGACTGGTTACGCGCGGTCGACACGCAAGGTGCGACATTGCCTTTGGCAAGTCCCACTGACTCGGTTAACGCTCGCAACCATGAGAAGTAAGGTATAGGTCCGGAGTTCGAAAACCTTAATGGTTCGAAAGTCTTCGCTGGCGCGTTTTT
>CAYXZV010000012.1:0-29939 GCA_964469645.1 uncultured Methanosarcinales archaeon
CAGTAATTCTAGGACTTTTCTCTTCCCTGTCCTTGTAAACAGCCATATCTTCCCTTATTTCCATGGAAATGTCGTAGACTTTCATTTGTTTCAAACTTGTTTGCAACATTGAAAATTCCAACTAAATTTAATGAAATTTGGAATTTTCATTTTGAATTGCTCTCCAATAGCTCAGAGTAAGAAGGTTTCTGAGGACGATACCATCTCCTTCCATCCTTTTCAATAAGTTTATCAGCTTCTTTAGGTCCCCAATTTCCGGGATTGTAGATTGGAACCTTTCCACGCTTCCACGCCTTTGTTATTTTATCAACAATCTTCCATGAATGCTCTACCATATCCCAGCTTGTAAACAAGGTCTGGTCACCAACAGTAGCATCATATATCAACCGTTCATAAGCATCCGGAGTGTTTGGACCAAATTTGCACTCATGGCAGAAATCCATCCTTACATTATCTATTATCATCTTCTTCCCGGGGACTTTTGCAGAAAATTGTAAAGAAATGCCCTCTTCTGGCTGTATTCTGATTATCAACATATTTGGCTCTATATGCTTGACATGCTTATCAAATAAAATTCCTGAATTTTGCTTAAAGACAATATTTACCTTAGCAACTCTTTCCTTTAGCCTTTTTCCAGTTCTTAAATAAAATGGCACATTTGACCATCTCTGGTTGTCAATATTAAGCTTTAAGGCAACAAATGTCTCTGTATTTGTTTTTTTGCCAACTTTTTTCTCATCCTTATAAGCCGCAATCTTTTTGCCATTTATTTGCCCAGCGCCATATTGGCCGCGCACCGCTATTTTATTCACATCTTTTAATGAAAATGATTTTATTGACTTCAAGACCTTTAACTTTTCTTTTCTTATCTCATATGCGTCAAATCTGGCAGGAGGCTCCATTGCTGTTAGCGCAACAAGCTGCAGCATATGGTTCTGTATCATATCTTTTAAAGCACCTGATTTATCATAATAATTTCCTCTTGTTTCAACTCCTAAATCTTCTGCAACCGTGATCTGCACATGGTCGATATATTTTTTACTCCACACTGAGTCAAAAATGCTGTTTGCGAACCTGAGGACAAGCAAATTTTGTACAAGTTCTTTACCGACATAATGGTCAATCCTGTAAATCTGTTTTTCCTTGAACGCTTTTTTTATAGATGCATTGAGTTTTTTTGCTGACTTTAAGTCATGGCCAAATGGCTTCTCAAAAACAACTCGCGACCACCCTGAACTTTTAGTAAGGCCGCTTTTCTTTAAATTTCCTATTATCGGCCCGAAAAAACCAGGGGGTGCTGAAAGGTAAAACACCCTGTTACAGGCTGCGCTTTTTGTGCATATTTTTTTAATCAAAACCTTGAGCCTCTTGAAACCTTTAATGTCCTGGAACTCAGATTGATGATAGAAAATCTTATTCGCCAACCCTTTCCAGACCTTATCATTTATCTTTAATTTTGAGAATTTTTTCGCTGACTTGAAAGCTCCCTTTCTAAATTGATCATCGCTTTTTTCTTTTCTCGCAAATGCCACTATCTTTGAATCTTTGTGCAACAGATTTTCAAATTCTAACTTGTACAGGGCTGGCAGTAATTTCCTGCTTGTCAAGTCTCCAGTTGCCCCAAAGATTATTATCAAGCACGGCTCAATCTCATTTTCCATTTTTATTTTTTCTTGACAGCATGCCCACCAAATTCATTTCTTATAGCGGCAATTGTCCTTTTTCCCAAAATGAATTTTTTGCTCTTGTCTCGCCTAATTTTTGTAGCAACATCAAATGCAGGAGCGTATCCTTTTACAGCTTTCTTTGTTTTCCTTAGCTCGTCAATCGTAACACTTCCAATTTCCGGCCCTATTTTTTTGAAATCAGACCTCTTTAATGCAACATTAGCCAAATCCATCAACCAGCTGTTTACAACGCTTGCAGGCCTCCAAACAGAAGTCGCTTTGACAATATCAATTGGCTGCTTAAATCCTTTTAGCAGCTCAACTCCTTCAGCTATGCCTTGTAAATATACATACTCAACTATGTTATGTACACTTTTTACGAAATGACCGGCCCCAACATTTCCAAAATAGCCATAACCTCCTTTTGCAGATAAAGCTTTAACAAAAGGCTCAACATACTTGAACTGGCTTTTAGGGCCTCCAACCATTATAGTATAACCGTTCTTTAATCCCAATACTCCCCCAGATACGCCGCAATCAAAAAAATACACACCGTATTTTTTACACCATTTATCATGCTTTTCAGCATTCTTATAGAAATCATTTGCTCCATCAACAAGTATATCCCCTTTACTCAGCAGAGGAAGAACTTTCTTTATCATGGCATCCGTAGCTTTGCCTGCAGGCAGCATCAGCCAAACAATTTTCTTTCCAGGTAATTTTCCAATCAGTTCATCCACACCATACGCAGGAACTGCGCCTTTTCTTGCAATTTGTTTGACTTTCTCAGGGCTTCTGTTATAAGCAACAACTTTCATCTTGTGCTTAAGGAGCCTTTCCACCATATGGAAGCCCATCCTTCCAAGACCAATAAAACCAAGTTCCATTACATTACACCTCTTTTTCCATCTCTAGCGCGTCATCTTTTGATATCTTTTTAAAATTTATCTTAATCAATGGTATTTTTTCTTTTTCCCCCTTACCATTTGTTTTCACCAGGACATTTTTCTTTAAATCTAGGTTCTCATAATCAAGATCATAAAAAAACGGAATTGTCGATTTAAACTCATCTTGCAAAATTTTTGAGAAGTGGTCGATATTTTTGGATTCTATAATTATTAAAAAGCTGTTTACATCACAATGTGCTACAAAATTTTTCTCGCTGATTTTTCCCAGATTATGAGTAATCATTTGTGATATCAGCCTTAGCATCTCATCGTATCTCGAATACCCGTAATTTTTTTTGTATTCGTCAAAATTTGTAAAGTGCAGGTGCAGCACTCCAAAACCCTTTCCCAGATTCTTCAATTCTTTTTCTATGGTATGAAATGTAGGAAGATTTGTTACCGGATTCCTTTCCTTCTGCTCTTTTTCCAAGAATGTCTTGACCCTCACTTTCAATTCTCTCGGATCAAAAGGCTTTGTCAAATAATCATCGGCTCCTGTTGCTATACCCTCAAACTTGTCAGTCATTTCACCTTTTGCAGTTAGCATTATGATAGGTATCCTTTTAGTCAAGATATTTGTTTTTAGCTGTTTGCAGACCTCAATACCATCAATTTTTGGCATCATTACATCAAGAATTATCAAGTCCGGCATCTCCTGGCTTACTTTTTCCAGTGCTTCTTCTCCATCCATGGCCTTAACAAAGGAATAATTCCCTGAACTGAGAATAACTTCAATTAAGCGCATAATATTGGCTTCATCTTCTACAATCAGAATTTTCTTTTTTTTGTTTTGAGTCAGAAACCAAAGTTTTGCCTTTCCTACTTCCCTAAAATCAACTAAGCCTTCCAGCTTCATAAGCTCCAGATATTTTGCAGCTGTTGCCCTTGTATGCTTTGTACGTTCTGATATATCACTTGTAGAAACTCCATCAGGTCTTGCTTCAAGAAATTTCGTAATTACTTCTTTCGCCCCCATAAATAAGGAAAATGTGACTGCTAATATATAAGTCTTTGGTTATTGAAGCTCAATGTTGTGCTACAGTATATAAATATTTAAATACTACCACCCCTTTCGTAGTTCATTATTGAAGCTCAATAATGAGCTTCAAAAAAACAATATAAAAGGTTGAATTGACCTTAAAACAAAAAATAAGGTTAATTCGCCTTTTATATCTTCAAATAAAGCCTTTTAAGCCTTTTTTCATTCGAAACTCAACTATAAAAGCTTATGAAAAAGAAAATGCGACAAAAAAACAAGGGAGAAAAAATGATTGATGAAGAAGACAAGGACTTTTACCTAGTTTTACATAGCTATAATGATACTATGAGTGAATTCACTGATAAATAAATCTATGTTAGAATGAAGATATAGAATCTGTATGGTAAATAAAATAGTTAAAAACAATTATTTAAATAATAAGCCTTGTAACTTCTAAATAAATGAAATTTTCAGTGATTTTAGGGTTCTCTGTTATCTTATTACTTTCAATTTCAGCATGCAAAACAGTAGAAGAGCAGAAAGAAAAAGTTGTAGAGCCAGGAAAGACAATTACATTCAATTATGCAGCGGGTTTCAACAATGGAACCTTGTTTGACACAACTTTTGAGATAGCTGCTAAGGAAGCAGGAATCTATGATCCGAACAGGATTTACGGGCCTGTTACAATCATTTATGGTACTGATCTATTATTTCCTGGTCTGGAAGAAGTATTGCTTGGAATGAAAGTTGAAGAAACAAGAAATGCAAGAATACCTCCGGAAAAAGCTTACGGCTTAAAAATAGAGAACTCAACAACAGTTTTATCAAAAGATAGTATCGATAATTTTGAAACTTTAGAAATCAACAATTTAGTTACAGTAATTCTGCCAGACGGCAGTAGAGTCAACACTTATGTAACCGAAATAGGAGAAGAAAACATTACCGTAGATTTGAACCATCCTTTAGCAGGAGAATTCATCCAGTTTGCAGTAGTAGTTGAGAGTATTGAATAATTGTTGATTTTTATTATTTTTGTCATTATTAATTAGGTTTTTTTATTTTTATTGGAGTTTAATTAATGTATTTTTTTATTGAACCCAACTACTTTTCTGTCGTTACCTTACCAACCAAACTCCTTAGCATATGTCCTATAATCTCAAAATCATAGAATTTTTTCAACTCTAATCTTCCTTTAACTCCTACAATCAATGGATATGTCCCAAACTGCCTGCAAAAAGTTGTGTTGCCGTCATAGATTTCCGCATAACAATTCCTCAAAATAGTTCCTTTTGGAGCTACACGTTGCAGCATTGGCCAATCTATTTTTTGCCTAATATCATTTCTCCATTTCCAATAATATTTCCTATCTTTTTTCAGAAATTTATCACCGCCTTTTTCAAAAAGAGGTGTGCCTTCAAATATAGCAACCTGCCTTATATTTATCCTGCGCAGCATTAGACCATCATCATAGATTTTTTTCAGCCATGTAATGTTCTCTTCATGAGTCTTCTTACTTTCTCCTCTTAAACCGAAAATTATGTTTATTCCAGGCAAATATTTAGGCATGCCATCTTTCCCGCGCTCAGAGCCATATTTGTTTAGGATCTTAATGGCTTCATAAGCGATTTTAGGGCTGCTATTAAGATTATTTTCTTTACAAACAACTTTATCAAAACTCTCAACACCGAAAGCAGCTATATTGCCAGATGTACAATACTTAACAACAGCTTTGGTAATCTCATGATTCTTGTCCATGACAACCTTAACAGGATTTACATTATCTAAATGGAGTACTTTAACATCCGGACAATTCTTCCTGATATCTTTCAATAAATCAATAGCGTCTGGAAATGTATAGAAGCAAGTTTGCTTTCCTAATCTGAAATACCTGCAGCCAAGATTATAGAACTCAACAATTTCCCTTAAAACATCTTCTTTGTCGCGAAACTCAACCTTGTTCTTCAATGGTTCTGTGCAAAAGCTGCATTTCCCAATGTCACACCCATGTCCCGTCTCTATCTCTATCATCCTATTGTCAGGAATCTGTTTGACAATCTTAGCCCCTTTAACTGCATAATCCTTAACCTTATCATAAGAAAAATTAAACATTGAATAATCAATCTTGTCAAACACAGTTTTATCATATTTTTCAAAGAATTTTCCGCCAAAAAGCTGGCTTCCAAAAACTGCAGGTCCTGTAAGTATTTTCTTGCAGTTAAGCTCAGAAATTAACGGAATGACTTCCTTTAAAGTTCCAGGAACCGCAGAAAGATATTTCCCAGGCACATGAACACCCAAAACAATGATTAAAGTATCAGTTCCCTCTAATATTTTTTTAATATTCTTGTAATTAATTGTTAAATTATAAGTTTTAATGTCAGTTTTCTGTGATTTTTTAGTCTCTTTTATTATTGAATTATTATTATTGAACAGTCTTACGTCATCTATAGTCAAATAATTAACATCTTCATTCAAATATCCGGCTATATATCTAGGATAAGTGCCTAAATAAGGAGGAACACCTAAACCTGCAGGCTCGTCTGTATAGCAGTCGAGGATGGTATATGTCATAGTAGAAAGTAGTCTTTGTAGTATTAAAAAGGTTATGGGTCACACTAACAAATAAACATAAGATTAAAATATAAGGTATCATAGAGAAGTTGTATTCAATAAAATGATGGGAAAACCTATTAGGGACGATTCTTTATACGAAACAAGAAATTATTTGGTAAAGCTTGCAGGGAATAATAAGGAAAAAGAAGAGACCTACAGACTGCGCTATCAAATATTCCATAAAGAGCTGCAAGAAGCGCCTTATAACCAGTCAGGAATAGAAAAGGATGATTATGATGATGATTGCGATCATTTGATTTTGATATACAAAAGAACAAACAAAATAATTGGGACCTATAGATTGCTGCCTTGGTTCAAAATGAATCCAGAGAAAGGTTATTACTCGCAGCAGGAATTTCAGTTTATTAAGATACCAAGAGAAAAAATAGCAGAGGTTGGAAGGCTTTGCATAGATAAGGAGTATAGGAAAACAAATTCTTTTATAACCTTGTGGATTGGATTATATCGTTATGCAAAATCAAGAAAAATAAGGTATCTTTTCGGAGTAAATTCTTTACGCAAAGGAACATCCTCTGAAAATATCCAAAAAATTTATGCATATCTGAAAAAACATAAAAGGATATCCAAAAAATTTAAAGCAAAAGCTTTAGTTCCTTTATCAGATCTAAATGCTAAGGATTTGCATGTCCCGAAGAAAGAATTCAAAAAAATAGCGCCAAAAATAACAAATAATTACTTCAAGCTTGGATTAAGATTCATAGGGGAACCAACTTACGATGAAATTTTTCAAGTTTACGATTTATTAGGTATATTTGACTTCAAATCAATCAAGGCTAAATCAACATTTTCCATATTCACATTCAAGAATAATATTAAGAACCTATTATCGAAATCGTAGTCTCCAGAAATATTGTTCAGGATAGTTTCTTATGTATTTTTCTAATAAATTAGCCCATTGTTGAGTTGTATTCTTTATATTATACTCAAGGCCTTTCGAATAATCAACTTTTAGTGGTTTCTCAAAAATCACTTCATACTTACTGCCCTTTGATACGGTAAAGGTGGGAATTATTTGTGCTTTGCTCTTGTAACCAACTAACGCAGGCCCAATAGGATAACTTATTTTTTTATTAAAAAAATTAACTTTAGTCACAGCTCTATTGCCAATAGCCGGATCAGCCACCAAAATAAAGACGTCATTATTCTTTAGGACATCATAGCATTTTTTCCAGTCTTCCCTGCCTATAAGATTTAGACCATTCAATGACAAAAGATTTATCATTTTTTTTCTGAGTTTAGGAGAACAGTCAACATCTATTACATCATATACTTTCTTGCCCTTAAAAATAAACGGGCTATACAAACCGGTTATGAGAAAATTACCGAAGTGGGCTGACGTTATAATAGCTCCATTACCTTTTTTAAAAGCACTTTCTAAATAATGATAATTTTTAATAGTAAAATGATCATCTAGATTTTCTTTGTTTATTTTTTCAGCATTTAAAAAATCAACAAAATGATTTAGAGCAGTAAAAAAAGATTTTTTGTTCAGTTCTTTAACCTCTTTTCTATTTTTTCCAGGAAATGCCATTTTTATATTTCCCAAGCTTATCCTGTGGTTAAAACTCAGATAGTAAATCAAAGAAAAAACAACATGACGCAAGAATTTTCTATTTTTGGTTTTCTTGAGGATTTTTATTAAGATAAAAAATAAATCTGCTTCAATCTTGACTCTCGAGATTTCCATATAGATAGATTAATGAGGTTAATTATTTAAACATATTGAATTATCAATGCAAGAAATTATAGCAACTTGTCTTATTTTCTTGATTTTACCATATATTTCATATAGCTGTTTGGAAGAAGTCTAAGAGGGATATGGACATTTTTAACATCAGAGAAACCTGATCTTTCACAAACATGCATAAAATCTTTAGTCAATAAGGGCCTAAACTTCCAAATCTTGCTTCCTATAATACCACCAACATTCTTTCTTGTGCCTATATTGATAAAAATCCCACCCTTCCTAAGCAAAGTATAGACAAAAGGAATTGCTTTATCTAAATCACCATACTCAGAAACAGCCGCTGTGCTAATAATAAAGTCCCATGTATCTGGATCCATTTTTACTTTTTCCTTGGCCGGGAATGAATGAAAGATCTCTTCTTGATTGAAATCACCCATAATCAAATCAATGTGATGAAATTTTTCATGGCATATTTTGAGCATTTCTTCAGAATAGTCCAATCCAGTTATCTCAGCTTTTGGAAATCTTTGTATTAAAGCCTGTGTGGCTAAACCAGTACCACAACCAAGATCAAGTATTTTAGCATTATCCGGAATTTCTATTTTAACGGATTTTACTATAGTTTGCAGTGTTTTTGCATATCTGAATTTATTAAAAAGTACTTCATACGCTTTTGCTCTTTTATTGTAAAATTGCTTAGATTTTAGTGCATTAACCATTTCTCAAGTAACCATCAAATTTTCATTTAATTGGGTGAAAATTAAACTATTTAAAAGCTTGTCTATTATTTTATAATATACTGCATAGACTACGTCGCTTAAAACAAAGAGTTTAAAAAAGACCCAAACCAGATGACCAGTATCAAATACCATATCTTACCTAAGATTGAATAGACTAACAGTTTCCAAAAATTCATTTTTAAGGTACCCGCTATTATAATGAGAGGATTTCCTATAATTGGTAGCCAACCAAACAAAACAATGCTTATTGGCCCCCATTTATCAAATAGTCTCTCTGCTTTTTTTTCTTTCTTTGAGGATTTATTAATAAACCTCCTAATTCCTTTTATACCTATGAAATAATTCAATATACTTCCAAATGTGGCTCCTAAGAGTGCAGTAAAAAAAACTGTATAAGGATTAAAAAAGTTCAAAGCTAATACAATAAAAACCTCTATTGGAGGTATAGGAAATATAGAATATGATATAAAGGCAGTAATAAATAAACCAAATAATCCATAATTAGTTATTAAAGAAGATATAAATTCAGCCATATGCTTATTGTTTACATATATTATAAAAATATTTTGTTATTCAATCATCAATATAAAAAAACCTTAAATAATAGTTTATAGATATTACTAAAATTTAGTAAAAATGAAGCAAAAACATCGTAAAATTTTTTTTATAGCAATTTTACTGGTTTTTATTGTTCTTTTTCTATTATTGTTAAAATTTGGGTATTTGGACAAATTAGACCTGAATCCTGAAAAAATAAGGGACAAGTTGCTGGAATTCGGAATATATGCCCCTCTTGTATTAATTGCGATCCAATTTGTTTTAGCTATAGTATCAATATTGCCAAGCCGTTTATTTAATATTGTAGGTGGTTATTTATTTGGGCCTTTTTTAGGTACGTTATACAGTTCTATAGGGATAATGCTGGGATCTTTTGTGGTGTTCTTAGCTGCAAGAACACTAGGCAGGCCATTTGTTGAGAAATTGATAGATAAAAGAGAATTAAAACATTTTGATATGTTTTTTAAAAAGAAAGGGATATGGATTTTCGTTTATGCAGATTATATGTCTATTTTTCCAAGGGATGTCATAAGTTTAAGTGCAGGATTGACAAAAATAAAAAAATCAGCATTTTTAATCGTTTCCTTGATAGGATTTATTCCAGGTGTGTTGATATTCACATATTTTGGATCCCAATTATCAAAAAATGTTCTTGATTTTAAAGTAGTTTTGATTGGATCCATTATCACAATTTCATTTTTCTTATACGTCTTCAGACATAAAATCAAGGGATTGATAGTAGAAGAAATAAGGATATTCGAAGAGAAATATAAAAAGAAAAAATTATCATGATTTAACTTGCTTTCTTAGAAGAGTTTATGAAATTATATGCCATAATCAGATACTTAAACATAGAGATATATATCAAAATAAATGTTAAGATTAAGATTTGATTTTGGTAAATAAAGTCCATTAATATAGAGATTATGGTAACATAGGCCATTCCTACAGAGATTCTTGCAATCATTGTTACAATAATTTTTTTATGCTTTTTTAAGAAGATGATCTTTGATATGAGCATCATGATAACAGGAAAAATTAATAACAATACCCAGATCGAATCTATATATCCTAAAACAGCAAGTAAAATGAAAGTAGTCAAAAACACAGACCAATCAGTGAAGGAATCAAAAGATTTACCGAATTCCGTCACTTGTTTTCCTAATTTGGCTGAAATACCATCTATCCTATCGCTTAATGCCATAATAATAAAGATGACCAAAGAATAGTCTAATTTTGAATTTATCAATGTAATTGCAAATAGTGGCAATAATGCAAGACGCATAAAAGTTATGGTATTTGGTATGTTCAATATCATATTGCAAAAAATTAGATTTTTGATAGGATTTCTCCCCTATACCAAAACAGAAAGTTCAATGCAAAAGCAAGAGAAATAATTGTTACAGCAAGGGACGAATAGTAAACCAATGTCTTATTGAAAAATAGTACGGATTTATCTGAATATGTAAAATACAAAAAAATCTGTATATACAACACTAAAACTGTCTGCATAATGAACTTGCTCTTCCCCATCCAATTCGCACCAACAACTTTTTTTACACTGGAACAGATCTGCCGTATTCCGGAAACCAGCAGTTCCCTGAATAAGATTAACAGCACCATCCATAATGGAATAAGGCCCAAATCCACGAAAATAAAGAAAATCGTAAGAATCAGCATTTTATCTATAAGCGGGTCAAAAAGTGTGCCAAACACCGACTTCTGGTTTTTTTCTCTTGCAATAAACCCATCAGCCCAATCTGTTATGACTGCAACCAAAAAAAGCAAAATGCTTATCAGGATATGATTTGGGTTCTTTGAGTAGAGAAGGAATGCTATGACCGGTACTAATAAAAACCTGCTAATTGTTAAAATATTGGGTATTTTCATATTATGAAAAATGATTAATATCTCTATTTTTATATCTTTCTAGATTATAATCAAATTGACATTATATAGTAAACTTTATTAACAAACTTATTTTCCTAAGATTATGGATATTGACGAAGAAAATAAGGAACTAAGGGCATTGCTGGACAAAGGTTCCTCAGAAAGTGATTATATTAAGAGTCTAAATATTGTTGTAGGAAATAATGATCATGAAAATGTAGTCAAAGCCATGAAAAAGTTTGGAGAAAGGGTTTTGTTTTGTACAGGAAACCACGCAATGAGAAACTACGGATTCTTAGACAAGTATTTGACCCTATTTGATAAGCATAATTTTAAAGTAACACATTATGATAATATTTCCCCGAATCCGACCTTGAAGCAGATGGAAGAAGGCCTCATTGTAGCTAAAGATTTCCATCCCGATTTCATTTTTGCTCTAGGTGGAGGCTCAGTCATTGATACGGCAAAAGCAATAAGTGTTGGATTGTTTGGAGATGTATGGGATTTTGTTGAGAAAAAACAAGACATTAAAAAAGCAATCCCTATTGTTGCTAGTTCAACTACATCCGGGACTGGAAGCCATGTAACATCCTACGCAGTAATTACAAATACAGACACTCTGGAGAAAAAAACTCTTAAACATGGATTACTGCTGCCTAAGTTATCAATTGTCGATTTGGATATAGTTAAACATATGCCAAAATACATTATCTCAACTGCTGGATTTGATGTTTTATGTCATGCAACGGAAGTGTTTACAAGAAATGATTGCACAAAAATAGCAGAAGGGTTTTGCATCGAATCATGCAAATTAATAAAGGAAAACCTAGTGCCTTCTTACAATAATGATTCTATCAAAAATAAGTTAGGAATGATATATGCGGATATATATGCAGGAATAGCGCTGGCATTGATAGGCACTCATGTCCCTCATGCAATATCTCATCCAATTTCAGCAAGATTTCCAAACATTGATCATGGCCTGTCATTAGCTTATATCACACCGGAGACTTCCCAAAAAATGATAGAAAAAAACGATGATAATTTAAACAAAAAATTTAGGTTTTTATCGCATACTTTGGGTGGAGGATCCGATTTCGTCAGGACAATAAAAAATTACATCACATTATTAAAACTGAATGGAGCCAACACTTTCAATGATACAGACTGTGAATCGATATTCAAGGATACTATGGGTTACAGAAAAAGCAGCGTTGACAGGAGCCCCGTTAAATTATCAGAGAGCGATATAAAGGATATTATTTTTAATTCTCTAAAAAAATAAAATATATGTTATTTGAACAATCTGCTCATCCTACATTTAAAATAATCTATTTTGTTTGATTTATTGAATAGTATTAATTCTTTTATTATTGCAGGTGTGATTTTGAATTTCGAATTTGTAATAATATTATTTTTACTTTTAAGATTTTTAAATAAATCATCCAAAGACTTGAAATTATTCACTTCCAAAAGAACATTGCCTACATCGGTCAAAAAATGGGCATCAGAGCCAACAATTATTGGTTTACTTTCCAAATTTTTTTTATGAAAATTATCGGCTGCTTTATTTATAGAATTCGTTGTCGATCCATTGTAAATTTCATAAAAATCAACTAACTTTAGGCATCTTTCTGTATCCTTTATTTTAGAATTTAATAAACCCATAGATTTTATAAAAGGATGAGGAAGTCCTATAAATGTCCCATACTCTTTTCCTTTTTTAATTATATCTAAAGCACCTATGTTTAATCTATATAAATCCTTAGTTTTATTTTTTCTTATCACCTCTTCATAAAATTTAACTAAATCCTCTTTTTTAGTACAGTAAAATAAAATATGTATGCCTTCTGAAGAAGCAGCTTCTATTCCTGGGATTACCCTCATCTTCTCATTAAATTTTTGCGATTTCAAATAACCTGAAATTTCATTATGGTCTGCAATAGCAATGTAAAAGTCTTCTTTCTTGGCCTTGTTAAGTATATCCTCTACTTTTAAATTACTGTCATTTGAAAATTCAGTATGTACATGAAAATCTATTCTCTTTACCATTTTTTTTTCAAAAGTTTAAATCCGCTATATGAGATTGCTAGTATTGTTGTAATTAAACTTAGCGATACCGCAACTCCAACTTGATTGAATATAGCCCCTATTGGAATGATAACTCTAGAACCACCCCATAATTCTGTTTTTGTTTTTTCATTTAAAACATATAAGATTATAGTTGTAATAATTAATGTAATACTTATTTTCATAGTTGCAGGAAAGATTAGTCCGATAGAAAATGCTAAGGAAATAATAGATAATAAATCCATGCCCTTATCATATAAATGGCCCAACTTAGTGTAAGAATTTGTAGCTCTTGCAAAAATCCCATCAAATAAATCAATAAAGACCATAACTAATGACAGTATTATAACTTCCCATAAGCTTTTATTATAAGCGAACCATATCATTAGCATGACTATTGGCAATTGGGAAAGCGTAAGATGATTTGGTCTTAATCCAAGAGAATAAGCCTTTTTAAATGATACTTGCAGCTTTTTTTCGATAGATTTGCTAGCTATTTCAGCAATTAATATTTTCACCATTATGTTAATCTCCATAGTTGATTATTTAAATATATTTGCTTAATAAAATATAAATGAAAAATAAGACATTTCATATATTCAAAAATAACAAAATTTATAACTGATGCATAGTTTTACGGTTCTTTAATATTGTAGATTTTAAATTTAGTTGATTTACCATGGTTTATCCTATTTTCAAAAGAACAGCCATACCGATTATAAGGTTATTCCTCAAGGAAATAAGAGGTATGGAAAATATACCTAAAAAAGGCCCTTTTATTATAACTTCTAATTATGGAAGCTACTTAGACATTTGGCTGTTGATTTCAATAATAGCCCATAGTAGGGATAAAAAAATACATTTTCTTGCAAAAAAAGGTCGTTTTTGGAATTTTGGAGGGAGAAAATTACTGACTGGTTGGCTGAGTGCAGTTATTGTAGAAGGAAGAAAAGAAGAAGCATTCCAAGACCTTTTATCCTTATTAAAACAAGAAGAGATAGTTGGTATTTTCATAGAAGGTCAGAGAAGCTCTAATGGTGATTTAAATAAAGGAAAAACAGGCGTTGTAAGGTTGGCTCTTACATCCCATGTTCCAATCCTGCCTGTGGGGATAATGGGGACTTTTAATATAGCACCTAGAAACCAGTTAATACCACGTTTAAAAAGGGCAAAAATTCATATAGGCAAACCAATCTATCTGGATAATTATCACCAACAAAAGATAGACAAAAATATTTTAAGGAAATTGACAGACGATGTGATGCACGTTATATCAAAGCTTACCAGTAAGCCCTATAACTATTAAATATAAGTTCAAATATTCTATATAAAATGAAATACGACCTACACAACCATACCCATTACTCTCCTTGTGGTAATATTAAGCCAGAGACACTTCTTAAATTAGTAAAGAAAAAAGGCATGAACGGAATAGCAGTGACTGACCACAATATGATAAAAGGTGCACTTAAGGTCAAAAAACTCAATAAAGACAAGGAGTTTGAGGTTATTATAGGGGAAGAGATTGATACAAATTACGGAGATGTTCTTACGTACTATCTACACAAGGAAATAAAAACCAAAGATTTTTTTTCTGTTGTTGATGAGGTAAAAAAGCAAGATGGATTGGTAGCAATCCCTCATCCTTTTAGGGTCTCAGTAAATCCTAACCTTAAATTCCGTTATCCAATAGAAAAGATAAAAAACAAGATAGATGCCCTAGAATGCTTCAATGCCCGCATGCTTTTTTCTCAAGACAATAGACGAGCACAAAAATTATCTAAAAAACTCAAAATTCCAGGTATTGGAGGGAGTGATGCTCATTTCATATTTGATATCGGAAGAGCATATACAATCTTTGATAACCACCTAACATTAAGAGAAGCACTAAAAAAGAATAAAACAAGCTACGATGGAACAATTTTTTATGGATGGCTTAGCGGATCATTGAGTTTTCTAAAGAGAAGGTTTTTCTGAAATGCAGAATATAAGCACATTTAGAACTAACTCCTACCAAAAGAAATAACATTCAACGGTTTCTTGGACATCTTAACAATAACTTTCTGTCCTGCTTTGAATACATGCTCCGCGCTTAGGGAATCTGCGATTACAATACCTCCCCCAACTTCAAATTCAACTTCTATTTTCTCATTTCTGTTTAAAATATTGTTTACTAAGATGCATTTTGCAGAAACTTTGCCGCAATACGGCTCTCTTACCATGTATTGGAACTTATCAGAGCTTAAAGGCAATGCTTTTCCGCCAGCGCTTTTCATCCATGCATAGCTTCCGGCTGCAGTCGAGATTATAACTCCGCTGCTTTTCTGCCTTTCTTTCTTACCTTTCAGAGTTAGGTAATACCTTGCTGTATGGTACTCTTTTTCCGAGGATATATAGAATTCATTCAATGCCAGCTCTTTAACCTTCTTTTTCTCTATATATGCTTCCAATCTATGAAGTTTTCTTATACTGTACTTACCCTTTAATATCCTTCTGAATTTTCTCTCAAAATCCTTTTTATCGGAGGTCATGAAGAATCCTTCCTTCAACTTAGGATCGGAATTAACCCCAAACACAGGAGTTCTGTCAAAAACAAAGTGAGAAGTCCTTAAAAAAGTCCCATCACCACCCACAGCAATTATCAAATCTTTATTTTGAAACAATTTCTTACTCAATTTTTCTCTGTTTGCAATCTTATAATTGATTTTGTATTTTTTTAATGTATTTTTTACTATTTGTAATGTTGATTTTTCTTGTTTATTTGCTGGTTTGGCGTAGACCACAAGAGTATTATTGACTTTCATAGTTAAACTAAAATTAACGAACTTATTTAAATTTTTGTTTTTGAACTATATCCGTAGAATTTATAAATTCTCTTACATTTCCCAAAATACTTTTGAGGTTTTTTGATGAATAATCCATTAGTTCATATAATTAACAAAGAAATATTTAGACAAAAGAGAAATATAAGAGCTGTAGGTATGGATTTAGACGGAAATCTTACCGATATCCATAGACCAGAAGTATACTCATTATTGTGGGATAGGACATTGGATTTTCTGCCAGAAGATTTAAGAACACATTTAGATGGCCATAGCTTTGACGATATGAGAACAATCGCAGATTTCAAATTAGGATGGTTTCTTGATATGGAACTTGGTTATTTAGTTTTACCTGATAAAGGTGGGAAAATTATTGCAGTTAGAAGGGGAAACGAACCTGTCAGAAGGGAAGAAATTGCCAAAATATATGGAAATGGACGCGAAATTAATATTTCTCAAGCGTTAAATCCAGATCATGAAAAACCAAGATTTTTGCCTTATTCTGATGGGTATGATCTTATAGAGGGAGTTATTAAGTCAGCAATGACAAGAATGGATGGTCCCCCAACAATAAGATCTATCCAGCAACTTGACCGCGCTTTATATTTGGCTCATCACTCTGAAAATGGTTTTAAACAAGATTTGATGGAAAATCCAGAAGCTTATGGGATTAGTCCTAATGAAAAATTAAGGGACTTCCTCGCAGGATTAAAGGATAGGTATGCTGTATTTTTGTTAACTAATTCTCATCAAGAATATACAGAAAGAATTCTAGAAGCTTTGGATATACTTGAATATTTCGATTTGGTTATAGCTGACGCTAAGAAACCTGCTTGTTTTTCTGCAGAACGTCCAGAAAAAAAGGCTCTATGGGAACAACTTGCTGCTATAGGAATAGACTCTCCTGAAGAAGTATTCTATATGGGAGACCATTTATATAAAGATGCAATATCTGCACACCAATCTGGTTTCTTGACGGGGTTAAGAATGAGGCGTGATGATATTACTGAAGTTGAACGTAAACTTGGAAAATATGCTGGCATGAGATTTGAAACAGATGGTCACATGATAAGACCCACAACTGATGCTAATGAAGAAACCCATGAAGGCTTAAATCATATTCTTTTTCAACTTCGCAATCATGTTCATGTTCTCGCAACAAAAGTTCAGAATTTAGAACCAGTTTTACTTTATTGATTTTCCAAGAAGTTTATCATACTAACCAAACCCTCATTAACAGGGCATTTTATCCCATATTTCTTGCCAAGCTCGACAACAGCGCCATTTAAATAATCAATCTCTGTTTTTTTGCCTTTAATTATATCTTGATGCATCGAGGATAGGTTTCTTGAACCTTTAATTGCATTGTTTATAGCATCAACAGAACCAATATTTACATCTACGCCATCTTTACTGGCAACTTTTAGGCACTCATCAAATATTAATTTTTTTAGAGGATTTAATTTTTCATCTGCTGTTGCACCATTATCTATTCTTAATATAGCAGAAACAGGGTTAAGTACGCAATTAACTATCAATTTTTGCCATATATCTTTTTTTAAGTTTTCAGAGACAACAGCTTTCAATCCGCATTTGTTGAAATTATCAGCTATCTCCTTGCTTTTGACGTTGTTTTCAATCTTGGTATAGCTTAAATTATTGAATTGCACAACTCCAGGTTCCAAAAAAGTAGCCCCAACAGCAGTTATACCTCTTAAAACAGTGCATCTATTCCCAACAATTTCTTTTACGATATCTTCGCTATACAATCCATTCTGCATGCATAGGATTACTGTATTTTTTTTAATAAGGTCTATTATGGAATTTATTGCATCTTTGCTGTCATGAACTTTTGTTGTAAGCAATATTAATGTGTTGTCTTCTATTTTTTCTATTGCTGTTGTTGCTTTTAATTTATATGTGCTATTTTCTTCACCAGTTATTTTTAGTCCATTTTTGTTTATCTTCTCTACATGTTTCTGCCTGGAAACTAATGTAACATCATTTATCTTTGACAGTTTTGCCCCATATAAACTTCCAATAGCTCCTGCACCTAGAATTATAGTTTTCATTCTTACTCAATCACTATTGCTACTTTGCCAGGCATTGCCTGTTTTGCCTTAGGTTCTTGTGTTTCTTTATCAACAATCTCAACATCACATCCAAACTCTTGCTTAAAGTCATCCAGTGAACCTTTCAAAGCATCAACTTCTTTTTTCCTATTAACAACAACCTTAGGTAGCTTAGTTTCATCCTTAGCCAACCTAGGGATGATTTTTGAGATATCTTTCATATAAGTACCGAAATCTTTTGAAAATGCTTTCATTATCTCTCCGATATTCCTTGTTTTTTCCATTTCTTTTTTTAGCCTCTTAATAAAATCATATTTCCATGATTCAGCAACAAAAATCCTTATCACATTAGGTTTTTCTATCTTTGCCAGCTCCATGACAGAATAAATATCTTTTTTAGTAGTTTCTAAAACTTCTTCTAAAGCTTCTGCCTGCTTGTCAATCCTGCTTTCATCATATCCTGGCCATTTTTGTAGAGAAGCAAAACTTTTGCCATCTATTTTTTCCCACAATTCCTCGGAAATATGGGGTGTAAAAGGATTTAGCAACAATATCAAATTCTTGACACATTCTCCAAATACTTTTTCATTACCGCTATATTTAGAGAGCTCATTTACAAATTCCATTATTTTTCCTATAGCTGAGTTATACTTAAAATTTTCAATATTTTCTGTGACATTCTTTATCGTGGAATTCATCTTGCTCAAGATAAATTTGTCTTTCTCATCCAGTTTATCTTTTGCATAACTTCCTAATGAAATGCTTTTGAGATTATCATTAACTAAATTATAAATTCTGTTCAAAAACCTATATGCACCATTAACACCTTTATCATTCCAATCTAATTCCTTCTCCGGCATCGCTGCAAACAAAATAAACAATCTTCCGGTATCTGGGCCGTATTTCTCGGTTATCTCAGCAGGATCAACAACATTTCCTATGCTCTTGCTCATCTTTGCCCCATCCTTGATAACCATGCCCTGTGTCATTAATCTTGAGAAAGGCTCATCCACATTAGTCAAGCCTAAATCGCGTAAAGCTTTTGTGAAGAACCTTGCATACAATAGATGCAAAATAGCATGCTCTATACCTCCAATATACTGGTCAACAGGCATCCAGTATCCAGCAGCTTTCTTGTCAAAAGGTAATTTTTTTTCATCAGGACTGCAATACCTGAAAAAATACCATGAACTATCAACAAAAGTATCCATTGTATCAGTTTCCCTGCGCGCTTTACCCTTACATTTAGGGCATTTCACATTGACAAACTTATCAGAAGTTTCCAATGGATTTCCTGCACCGGTAAACTTGACATTCTTCGGAAGCTTGACAGGTAGATCTGAATAAGAAACAGGAACCACACCGCATTTAGAACAATGAATCATCGGAATAGGAGTTCCCCAATATCTCTGCCTGGAAATCAGCCAGTCTCTTAATTTATATTGCACAGTTCTTTTTCCATATTCATTTTTCTCCATCCATTTTGATATTGGTTCTATTGCATCTCTGTTACCCATACCAGAAAATTTCCCGGAATCAAATAATATTCCATCCTCTACATATGCACGACTCGCTTTGCTTGCATCAATTCTCCCACCATCCTCGGAAATGACAAATGTTAATGGAATTTTATATTTCCTTGCAAACTCAAAATCCCTTTGGTCATGGGCATCAGCCATCACTATTCCAGTTCCATATCCGGTTATGACAAAATTAGCAACGTAAATTGGAACTTCTTCACCATTGACAGGATTTATTGCATATTTTCCCAAGAAACAGCCAATCTTGTCTTTGCCTTCCGGAGTTGTCCTTTCTGCTATTGATTGCTTCTTTATCTTCTTTATTGTTTCCAAAACTTCTTTCTCATATTTTGTCCCTTTCACCCATTCCAAAACCAAAGGATGTTCAGGAGCAACAACAATGAATGTAACACTATAAACAGTATCCGGCCTTGTAGTAAATGTTGGAATAACCTTTCCAGAATCTTTCAGTTTAAAGAATATTTCAGTACCATAACTTTTCCCAATCCAGTTTTCCTGCATTATTTTGACACGCTTAGGCCAGTTCTCCAGCTTCCCTAAATCTGTAAGCAACTGATCTGCATATTCTGTTATCTTGAAGAACCACTGCTCCAGTTCCTTCTCAGAAACATCATTATGGCATCTCCAGCATTTCCCGTCTATAACCTGCTCATTAGCCAAAACAGTCCCGCAAGAATTGCACCAGTTCACAACTGCATTTTTCCTGTAAGCTAAGCCTTTCTCATAAAACTTAAGAAAAATCCACTGATTCCATTTATAGTAGTCTTCTGTGCAGCTCTGTATCTGCCTTGACCAGTCATAACTAAAACCTAAGCTTTTTTGCTGCTTTTTTATTTTATCAATATTGTCCAAAGTCCACTTTTCAGGATCAACCTTGTTTTTAATGGCTGCATTCTCTGCAGGAAGTCCAAAAGCATCATAACCCATTGGATAGATTACATTAAAGCCATTCATCCTCTTAAAACGCGCAAGAGCATCCCCTAAAGAATAATTTCTCAAATGGCCCATATGCAATGTCGAGGAAGGATATGGATACATCTCCAAACAATAGAACTTTTTCTTCTTAGAATCCTCTTTAACCTTGAATATACTCTTATCTTCCCACCTCTTCTGCCATTTCTTGGCTATTTTGTTGAAATCTGCCATTTAATTAAAGAAAGAAAGAGTGTTTTAAAGTTTTTCGCTATTCAGAACTTCTTAAACTGAGCTAGTGTATCAATCAAGTCCACATGACCCAAAAATATTGCTCTGCAGCAGTATCTTTCTAAACCCAACTCATCTAAAACTTTCTTGCGGTCTTCGCCTTTCTCAAGCTTTTCCTGGAACTCGTCCCATACCTGCCCTATTGGTTTTCCACAACTCCAACATCTTACTGGAATAATCATTTTCATCCACCTTTGTAGTTTTTACCTGTAACTCTTCTGCCTTTTAGCTCTTGCTTGTCCATGCCTGTTTGGCTTTGAAGGCTCTTTACGCCTGACATCTGCAACTAAAAGATTCCTATCATAATTCAAAAATGCTTCTTTTAATTTATCGTTTTTTGAAAACTCTACAAGCCCTTTTGCTATAGCCAATCTGGAAGCATCTGCCTGGCTGGACATTCCACCGCCAGCAACATTGACGCTTATATTCACTTTATTGATAAGATCACCTGCAATAATCAACGGCTCTCTTAGCTTTAGCCTGGAAATCTTCGGCTCGTAATGATCTAAAATATTATTGTTTACCTTGACTATACCATTTCCGGCTTTGATTGTAGCTCTTGCTATTGCCCTTTTTCTCTTTCCAGATGCTACTACTACCTTCATTCTAACTTTGCCCCTATGTGTTTACAAATCTCTTTTACGCTTATGTACCTGAGGTTTGGAACTTTTTCAACATTAGCGTCCTTTATTGTATCAAATTTTTGATTTTTAAAACTGTCAGGAATACCTATATGGCATTTTATGTTCTTAAAAGCCATTTTTCCCCTTTCCTTTTTGTAAGGTAGCATGCCTCTGATGGATCTTTTTACAAACCTATCAGGCATCCTGCGTGTAAAAGGTCCTTTTGCAGGAATTCCCATTTTCAAAAATCTGTCGGATTGTTCAAAAATTTCAGCTCTATCGCCTGTAACGACGCAGCCCTCGCAATTAACAATATCTACTTTCTCACCTAGCAATACTTTCTTAGCTACATAAGTCCCTAATCTTCCTAATATTAAGTTGTTTGCGTCTATAATCATTTTATCCAATTATCTTAATCTTCTTTCCATTAGGCTTGTCTTTGCTTAAATCCAGTAAAGGCACTATCTCTGCACCTACTTTCTCCAATTTATCTTTTGCCTGCTCTGAAAACTGATAAGCGCTTATAGTTAATTTATGATTCAATGCACCAGTCCCTAAAACTTTCCCTGGCACGATTATAACCTCATTTTCTTTTGTATATCTATTAATTCTAGACAAATTTACTGCCCTTCTGTTCCTAGTAGGCCTTTCCAGATCCAAAGCAACCCTTTTCCATAAGTTTACAGACTGCTCATTGCTTCTCTTCTTCAATTCTCCAATTAAATCCTGCAACAATGGATTTGTGGGTCCTGTCCGTTTCATTTTTACTTAAGCTTCTTTACTTCTTCATCAAATTCATCAAAAGTTTCATCAAAAATCTTCAAAGTCTGGTTCAAAATCTCTTTGCAGCTCAACTGTCCCCAGGATTCTATGTAAAAAATAATATCGTTATCGTATTTGACCTTAACTTCACCGTTTGAAACCTCTTCTACAACACCTGCAAGGTCATACTTGAATAGATTGTCCTTAATGACCTCTAACTTTCCGTTTTTTATCTCAAAAACATTCCCATGTGTTTTTTCCACAATTTCTTCCGGATTCTTGACATTCCCAATTTCAATAACAGGCTTATGCTTGTAATAAGCTAAGCATGGACTCCATTTAGCATGCATCCCTCCTTTACCCAAAACAGCTGTAGCCTCAAGCTCCAGACTCTGACCTTTTAGTAATTTTACAATAGGCATTTTTGGATAAACTGGCTTTACTGCGCTATCCTTGCTTTTAAGCTCAGAAGCATAAACTGTTCCAGAGCCCTTTGGTACTTTTAGGGTAAGTTTGAGTTGGCATCTTGCACAACCTTCTCCATCGCATTTGCATTTCTCAGGCAAATTGTATGATTTTATATCTGTTGTTAGAGGTACTAAGCCAAGTCTATGTGCTACCATCTCATCATACATTATAGAATTGTTTTTTCTAAATTCTACCTCTTCAATAGCCATAGTAGGAACTTCATCTGTCATTATTCTCCTTAATGTATTTGCAAAAGCAGGTGTTTCATCCTTAATAATAAATGAAACCTTCCTTTCTTCCTTGTTGTTTGACAAAACTCTTATTTCCATTTTTTCCTCCTAAATGTCAGTTGTGAAATGTAATCATCATGTGTTGGGGTGGGACACTCACATTAGTTCTGCACTAATGGGGAGGTCCAAGAGTTTAGCGAAGCTAAACTCGCCTTCCCCTCCTACCCCCTTTCTTTCTGCAACCATCATGTGGCAACGGTGTCACATCTTCTATTAAACCGATTTTCAGGCCCATTCTTGATAATGCCCTTACAGCAGCTTGTGCTCCAGGTCCTGGACCTACAGGATCATTATGACCTCCTGGCGCTCTAATCTTAACATGAATTGCATTGATTCCTTTTTCTCTGGCACCTTCTGCTGCTCGTTTTGCAGCGATCATTGCTGCAGTAGGACTGGATTCCATCCTGTCGCTCTTGACAACCATGCCGCCAGAAGCTTTGCTTATTGTCTCGGTCCCAGTAATATCTGTTATATGGATTATAGTATTGTTATATGATGCATAAATATGTGCAATTCCCCATCTTTCTGCCATTTTTATTATTTCTTAACCCCTACCTTTTTCTCTTTTACTTCCTTTTTGTCATCTTTTTTCTTTTTCAGATCATGAGTGCTTGGAACTTTTTCTTTTGCTTCTTCTTTTTTCTCCTTTTGGGCTTTCTCTTCAGTTTTCGGTTCCTTGCTTTCTGCCTTTTTCTCCTCAGCTTTTGCTTTTTTCTCCTTACTCTTTTTCTCCTCTTTAGCTATGACCCTTATAGGATGGCTTGGATTAGCGACAATAGAACCTTGAGCAAATTGAATACTTGCTTCATCATCCAATGGTACAAGATACGAAGGTGCTGTAACTGTTTTATCACCTAATGAGATGTGCTCATGAACAATAAATTGCCTTGCCTGATTGACACTGTTCGCTAAATTTTTCCGGAAAACTAAAGTTTGCAGTCTTCTTTCCATAATATCCTTTAATGTTAATGACAGTACATCCTCTATCTTTGATTCTTTACCAACCAAACCAAGAGATGAAAGTTTTGTCAATAATTGGCTTCTTTCTTTATCCACCTGAGGATTTTTTGTAGTAATAAGATTTTTTGCCTGCCTGGTGAAATTCTTTAAGATACTGTCCATCTTCCAGATCTCATATTTCCTGTTTAACCCGTACTCTTTCAATAGATCTTTCTCTTCTAGAATTCGTTCTTTCTGCCATGGATGGCTCGGTTTAGAGAATTTTTTCCTTTGTCTTCTTGGTGATCCCATTTTTATTCCTTAGTAGGTGGTTTTACAGTTTCTTTCTTGACAACCCCTAACGAAGCTTTTCCTTTATTTCTTCTGAAGTTTGATTTTGTCCTTTGACCGCGAACTGGCAGCCCCATACCATGCCTAACTCCTCGGTAAGATCTGATTTTTTTCAGTCTTTTAACATCATTTTCTTCTGCAAAAGATAAGTTTCCTGTGATGATATGGTAATCTTTCCCGTCTTCGTAGTTTTTTCTCCTGTTAAGCATCCATGAAGGTACATTATATTTTGAAAGGTCATTCAAGACATCATCCAGTTTTTTGACTTCATCATCTTTTAGGTAGCCTGCTTTGGCTGTTTTATTCACACCTGCAATATTGCAAATAAGGTTAGAAAACATGAAACTGACTCCCTTAATTTTTCTAAGGGCATTGCCTATATTTTTATTTCCATCTAGGTCAGTATTCGCAATTCTTACAAAATACTTGAAATTATCGTCCTTTTTCTCTTGATTCTTCTGTTCTACCATTCTAATTATATAACCGAGAATATAGCACTTAAAGCAACCCTGGAAGCGCTCTAATGAACTCGGGCCTAATTAGTAAAATAGGAACTAAGGTAGGTTTATAAAGGTTTTGAAAATCCAGAAAATTTTCAAATATCTAGAAAAAATGAATTTTTCCGCTGATTACTATTAGGATAAGCTCAATAATTTACCAGAATCTCAACATCCTTCCCAAAAATACCCTTCAGATTCTCAAATATCGGCTCTTTGATGAAAACTTTAGAAGGAATCTCAACTTTTGTCAAGGCCTTTTCAAGCTCTTGCAAAGAACTTTTTTGTGTGGTGCCTAAGCTGCCGTCTTCCTTTATCTTTGCCTTGGTAATCTCTTTTTCCTCGTGGTCTATGTCATGTATTATAAAAGCTATATCTCCCAATAAGATTACCTCCCCATACCTGCTGCCATGCTTGACCCTTATCTTTGTCCTTTCTAATTCCCTACCCCTCTTTCTCTGCAGATACTCAACCAAGAATTTTATCAATTCATTAGAGGATTTTTTCATTTTTTCCACTTCCACTCTGGTCAACTTTTTATCATCATAATCTTTCTTTGCTTTGATAATCTCATTAAGGATCCTCAAGAACTTTGCAGGAATCTTTCCCTGGCTTATCAGTTCATCCTCAAACACTTTGACAACTTCCTCATCCTCTACTTTCTCTATGCCTTCAATGCGCAGGACATCCCTTATTATAGTGACTATAGTCTCATAAATCTTTATCATATCATCTTCTTCTTTTATCTTCTCTATCTGCGTAAACAATCTTTTTATTCTTTTGAGATATTTGTCGCTTTCATTCAATAATTCATCAATTTCCTTTCCGGTTACATTTTTTCTTTCTCCATGCTCAATGCCTTTTCTTAGATCTATGACTTTTTCCAGGGTCTTGACAAATTTCTCTTCCAATAATTTTTCTTTATTCACAAAAATCTCTCTCATCAAGGATGCGGTTTCTTTAGGCGCAGGAGGGGGAACACCATGCAGCATCAATGCCGCCTGACTGGGAGTAAGGATTGCATAGTAAACATCTTCCATCCCTATATCTTTAAGTTTCAATTCCACTCTTTTTAACATCTGCTCACCTGAGCCCATGAACATATCTATAGCTTCTGGACTGGGTTTTATCTTTCCCATCTTAAGCAGCTGCTTCCATGCCATGAAAATGCCCCGGTCATAGAAAGGAACACCATCCCTAAGTAAAGTAAATATGATTGGATTTGCTTCCTTTAAGCTGTCCCAGAAATCTGTTAGGATATAGACCTGGATATTCAGTTTGTTCTTTATTCCGGTCATCTCACCAGCTTCAATTCCAATACCAATAATTATGGCTCTTAACTTGTCTTTTAGTTCTGCCCTTGTCATTTTTTTGACATCTGTATCATCAATTACAATCCAGACATCTATATCTGAGCTGGGGGTTGCACGGCCTTGTACTAAACTTCCTGCAAGGACATAGCTTACAATGTACTTTTCGAATTTCTTAAGAACCATAGTTTTATGGACTTCTGCAATTTTGATTGCAGCTAACATGCCTCTGTCAAAAATAGGAGCTGACAAAGACATTAACTGCAGCAATTCATTCTTGCCATCATAACAATTCTGCCAAAGTTCTGACAGAATCACAGCTTGCGGTGTCAAATTCTTGTCAATGTCTTTTGCAATATTATTCATTATGGCAGTTAGTTTATCTTTTAACTCAAATTTAGACATCTTTTTGCTGTCAGAATCATCCACTAGGACAAGAACTCTTATCTTATCCTTATCTACTGGCTGTTTTTGTTCTGCAGGTTGATTTGGAACGTTAGGTTGTTTCTGATCTGTTGGTTTTGGTGGTGGCAGTAAAGCAATACCTACAACATATTTATCGAATTTCTCCAATAACCTTTTCTGGAACTTGTCCAGCTTTGTCTTTATTGTTTTCAGCTTCGCCTGCACATCTTTTGGCAGTTTCTCTAGAGCTGCTTTCTCTTGAGCCTTAATAGGATCCTCTTTTAATTTGGGATTTTCTGCAGCGCTTTTCTTCTCTTCCTTTACAGTTTTCTTTGCCATAATGTGAAATCTATGTTTTTAAGGTATATATAAAGGTTTTGAAAAAGCTTTGCTTTTTCAAATACCTAGAAAAAACATAGTTTTTTCCACTGGTTTTGAAACCATAAGTTTCAAACACCTAGAAAAATAGGATATTTTTCCACTGGTTTTGAAACCCCGAGATGCGAGTGAGCTCGCGAATTGCACGCGAGCCTGCGAGCGTGTCGCAGGCAGGGCGAACTCGCTCTCAATTCACGGTTTCAAACATATAGAAAAAAACAACGAATTATGAGCAATAAATAAAAAAGTTTAAATATCATTATTTCAAAGATTAATAAAATAAGAGGTGATTATATTGGTAACCCCATCAGCATACAAACTTACAGGTCTTGTTGTGTTGTTAGTTGGAGCTTTGTTCTTTCTTAGAGATTTAGGAGTTAACTATATAGGAAACACAAGCGGTTGGACTATACTAATTGTTTTAGCCGGTGCAGGACTATTGGCGGGAGATTTCCAGTTAAATAACCTGGGCAAGAAAAAATAATTTATTTCTTTTTTTGTTTATTATAAAAATTTTCCACCATTTTTAAAGTAGATATATCACTAGGATCTCTATCTTCCCTTAATCGTATTACTCTCGGAAATCTCAATGCAAAACCAGAGTTATATGTCGGGCTTTTTTGTATTTCTTCATATGCAACCTCAATAGCAATCTTAGGTTTGATAACAACACTTTTCCCTTCTTCTTTTTTTATTAGGGGCTTTAGCAGACCTGTCATTTCCGCAAAACTAAGCCCTTCTTCTCTCTTTTCCTTAAGCCCGGTGCTCGCTTTCCCTAATTCCAGAAAATTCCCACGATGCCTGCATGCTAATGTATAGCTGCTCAACCATTTTGATCTCTTACCCTCACCCCATTCTGCTCCTATGATTACTAAATCAAGATTTTCCTTCGTTTCTTTCAACTTGACCATAAAGCCGACTCTGCCCCCTGGTTTGTATGGTGCATCAAGCTTTTTAATCATCAAGCCTTCATTCCCAGAATCAATGGCATCTTTGTAAAATTTCTCAACGTCTTTTTTATCTTCAGTCACAATGCTTTTTGCAACCTTGATCTTTTTTGGGGCATTTTTAACTATCCTTCTTATTATCTTTTTTCTGTTTTCAAAAGGCTCATTGACAACACTTTTTCCTTTATAGTTTATTATATCAAAAACATTCACCTCAACCGGAAATTCTTCTGCCATCTTCTGGATATCATATTTCCTCTTTATCCTTTGGGAAATGCTCTGGAAAGGTAGGTATTTCCCTGTCTTTTTGCTGTAACCGACTGCCTCAGAATCAAGTATAACCTGCTTTTCATCAACATGTTTTTTTACAGAATCAACAACCTCTGGAAACTGGTCAGTAACATTCTCCAATCTCCTTGTAAATATCTTAACCTCATTATTATTTTTGTGTATCTGCATCCTCATTCCATCATATTTAAACTCAAATTCTGCCGGCTTTCCACACCTTTCAAAACCCTCATCAATATCATCAACCTTCAGCGCAAGCATGGCCTTTAATGGTACTCCAACACTCATTGATAGATTTCCAAGCCCTTTAAGCCCATCTTTTTTTGCTGCTTCTGCTACAGGTCCAAAATCATTTGTAATATCATAAGCTCTTTGTACAGCATCAACATATTCATTGTACTTTTCTCTGTCTTCAATCTCAATTTTATTTTCTCCTTTGTCATATCTTACCTTCAACTTATCGCCAAAAAAGGCCCACGCAATAGAATCCCTTATGCTTCCCTCTCCAACTCCAATCCTCATATCATTAAGAATTGTCCTTACAATATATTTTGCTTCATTAGGCTTTGCAGATGTCAATAGCTCTGCTACCAAAGATATTTTTTTATCAACAGAACCTTGCCCTTCAATCGTGACAAGTTTTCTTAAGTTGCTAAGAACCTTATTGACTGTAAGCTCATGAGAACCCAATGTGTTCTGCTTCTTTTTCTTGATTAAGTTATGGGAAACAGTCCCTAAATCCCCTGTTTTCTTCCACTCTGAGTTTATCTTATTTTTTGTTTCTCCGGAAGCTACATTAATAGCTTTAAGCATCATCTTCGATGCCATTCCTATCTCCCTTTCATCCCATCTTGGAAAAACTCTGCCTTCAAGCAGCAAAATAGTATCTCCAAAATCTTCCAGATTCACATCTTTAAGAAACTCAGAAATGATATAAGTATGCTCAAGTCTCTTTGTTGTAGCCTCTAGCTTCCCATATATCTCAACAAGCTTTGAGTAGTGCATATTAAATTACAATATTAAGAACTTTAAAAATATATCTGCTTTGGCACAATCCAAAACAATAAATTTATTAATGATAAACTTAAGAATATATTGCATGGAAGTATTTGATGCTATAAGGTCAAGAAGGAGCATAAGGAAATACCAAGACAAACAAGTTCCTTGGGATAATATAGTAACTATAATGCAGGCCGGCAAATACGCTCCTTCTGCAGGAAACCTACAGAACTGGAAATTTATTGTTGTTAAAGATGACACTAAACGCCAAGGTATTGCAAAAGCATGTTTAGGGCAGGATTGGATGGAGCAAGCTCCTGTTTTCATTGCCGTGATTGGTGAACCAGAAAGAGCAAGAATGTATTATGGCACAAGAGGTGCTAGGCTTTATACAATACAAGGATGTGCAGCTGCAATAGAAAATATGCTTCTTACAGCCCATAGCCTGGGATTAGGAACTTGCTGGGTAGGAGCCTTTGATGAAGATGAAATATTCCGCATACTCAACTTAGCAGAAGAAAAGATAGTGCAAGGCATAATAACCATAGGTTACCCTGATGAAAAACCAGAAGTTCCTCCTAAGTACAGGATAGAGCACATGATGTTCTTTGAGAAATGGTGGGGTCGTCTTGAAAACCCGAAAACACATCTTGGATGGTGGTCTGCTGGAAATAAAAGGATTGTAGATCAAAGCAAGAAATTAATTAAAAAAACACATAAAAAGATCAAAGAGCATGTTAAAAAGAAGTCAAGTAAGAAGAAATAATCTGATTCTTATTTTAAAAAAATAAAAAATCCCTCTTACGAGGGACCAAATGCCTCCATACTTAAAAACGTTGGGGGTGGTTTTTTAGAAATGGAGGCATAGAAAA
>CAYXZV010000013.1:0-12031 GCA_964469645.1 uncultured Methanosarcinales archaeon
AGAAATCTCTAACCCAAAGCTACTGCGTTAATAATCGAATCTGAGTTGTAATCGTAAATTACCAATATTGTAGAATATCTCAACAAGAAATCTCCTACCTTAGCGTTTCCATAAACATTAGGGAATTGCTGCATTAAAGTGTCCAAAGAAGCTTGATCAATTTGGCCTCCTGTAGGCTGCTCATTTCCCAAGCCAGCTAACTCAGCATGTGCATTCAATTTAGTGAAGAAATCTCCTGGCAAAGCTGCCTGTTGCGGCTGCTGCAGGGAAATTGAACCCATAACCACATTATTGTTATAGTCATAAATTACAATTGAGTCTGTATATTGAACTAAAAAATTTCCAAGAAAAGATGCATCAAGACCAGCTATCTGAGTCTGCAGATTAGCAAGATTATTGTTATTCACCTGGATTATATTCAATGGGGAAACTCCTACATAAGATTGAGCTTCAGGATGGGCTGTTAATTTTGCAAGAAAATCATTTGCATCTATTGTTTGTGTATCTCCAGTAACAGCGCCTGTAATCTGGCCGGTATCAAGCAGTATAAAGACTGAAACTGCTAGTGATACAAGAACTAATATCAGCAATAAGTAATGAAATCCTGCTGTTTCATGCATTGGCTCCTTATAATAAGTAGAAGAATAATTAGAACCTGTTTTCAAACCACCTTTTGCCATTTTATTTCCTAAATAAAAGCTTATATTTAAAGTTTTTGTTTAAAGTTTTTGGTTTGGTTAACTGAATGATGATAAAAATAGTGGATATTTAAAGGAAAATTATTAAATACCAATGAGATTAAATAAAAAAGATGGGAATTAATAAGATTCTGGTTTTCTTTATTGCATTCTTCATAGTTGCTGGTATCTCGTTTGCTTCACAGACAGAAAGCACAAACTACAAAATTTCTACTGGAGTGGTCTCAAGCGGAGGCGGCTTAGTAAACAGCAGCAGCTACAAGAATTATGTTGCTACAGGCATAATAGCCGGCGTAATGAATTCATCAGTATACCATAACTGGCTGGGATTTTTTTATACCTGGCTATTAGCGGATGGTGAACAATGCAGATTATCTACTCAATGCCAAGGGAATTTTTGCTGCGAATATAGATGCGCCAGCAGCGGCTGTCCAGTAGCTGCCCCAGCTGCTAGTGGAGGTGGCGGAGAAGGTACTGGCGGCGGTGGCGGAGGATTTTTCGTGGCAAGAGGGGAGAAGGATTATACTGTAAATCCGAACAATGTCAAAGTAAAGCTTGTCTTAGGAGAGAATGCTGAGAAAACATTAGTAGTGGAAAATACCGGGCGAACAAATGTGACCATTTCCTTAGATGTAGAAACTGTGGAGCAATATCTGTCTTTGTCGGAGAAATCTTTTAATCTGAAAATCGATGAAAGTGTAAGGATAACCCTGGATTTTATCGGCAGGAATGTGGGAAGCTTTGTAGGGCGCATAACAGCAATAGCAGAAGATATTATAAAATCAGTCCCGATAATAGTTGAAGTCATAACTGAACTGGTTCTATTTGATGTAAAGCTGGATATCCCTTTTGAGTATTCTGAAGTTGAACCTGGGGATGAGCTAAAAATCCAGATAACGCTGCTTAATGTCGGCGCTCCTGAGAAGGTGGATGTATTTGCTACATATTTCATCAAGGATTTAAGCGGGAATATTATTTATGAAGAGACAGAGACCTTTGCTGTTGAAAAGCAGATCTCTTATCCAAAAACATTCAAGATACATGAAAGCACAGTTCCGGAAAGTTATGTTGCCATAGCAGAGATAAGATATGCGGATAGTTTTGCTGTTTCAAGCCAGCTTTTCAGAGTTGTTGAGAAAAAAGAATTTGTTGCGACAGAATTAATAACAAAAAATACTTCGCTTATGGTGCTTTTGGGATTAATAATAATTAGCGTCATATCATTTCTTGGATATAAGCTTGCTTCTATTACTAAAAGGAAAGGGAAGAAGAAAAAGGGGAAGTAGCTTATTCTACCATTCTGAGCGAAAGATATTTATATAGTAAAATTGGTTCACTGTAAATAGCTTACACCACGTTACACTATACTTATTTACATAGTCATAGAAGCACGGTCCGTTTTAAAAAACGGAAATTCACGGGAAAAAGAGGCAAATTAGTTTTGTTTGGAATATTGTTAATTAACAAAGATTATTGTTAAAAAGAAGAGGTGGTTTGGATAAATATGGGGTTAGTCTTATCTAAAATTAGTTCTGATTTTGGTTTTGAAGTAGGTTACACTACGGAATTTGGTGGTCTTGTTGGCATATAAAAGGTATGTTCACAAAAAAGGGAAGAGGCACGGCCCTTATTATTACAAAAATGTTAGGGACGAAAGCGGAAATGTAAAAAGCATCTACCTTGGAAAAGTGACTGCGCGGGGCAAGAAACCGTTAGAGGTTGCAATAGTTTTTCTTACCATATTGCTGATAATAATCTCTGCATTATTTTTTATCCAAAACAGGGGTCTGGTCCTGAGCAGAGTAGCTGCTGAAGAATATCAAGTGCCGTTTGAGGTTGACCAGATCCTGATAAAGGTCTTAGTAAGGGAAGATGAATACATCGGGAAAGAGCTAAGGGTAATGAATGTTGATGAAGAAGAACAAATAATTTCCGTAGAAGTTGCCGGTGTTTCTGATATTGTTGATGTGCTGGACAAAGAGTTTACAATAAAGCCGGGGCAGACTAAGATTGTAAGGCTTAACTTCTCCAGCTCTGATAATACAGCTGGCATTGAACAGGCTCCTGGAGTCTACATAGGAAAGATCCTGGCCAAATCAGATTCTTACCAAAAAGAAGTTCCAATAGTTGTTGAAATAGAGAGCAAGAATGTCCTCTTTGATATGAACCTCAATCCAGTTGCACGCGATAGAAGTGTAACACAAGGAAGCTCAACAACTTTTGAAATTAGAGTATTCAACCTGCAAAGCATAGACTCATTTAATGTTGATATGGATTTTCTTGTCAAGGATGTAAATGGAAATACCATAATAAGCGAAAGGGAAAGTGTTGTTGTCAAGACACAAGCTTCTTTCTTCAAAACCCTAAAGATACCCGATAAGCTAAAAACCGGTGATTATGTTTTTATTGCCCAAGCTTCCTTAGGGAATTCCATAGGCACAGCAAGCTATCTTTTTGAGATAGAAGGACCGATTAAGGAGGGCGGAGGCAGCAGGTTCATAGGGTTCTGCAGAAATGATCCATTATGCTGGGCATTATCGCTAATTGTGCTGCTGTTGATGTTTGCAATAGGCGCTTATGCATACTTCTTCATAGGAGCTATAATCTACCAAAAACTGTTCGGGATAAGCCTGTCAAGAAGAAGTTCTGAAGAAACCAAAGTTAAGGAGAAAGTTCCTAGAGAAAATATTGGGGAAATAATAACACCTATTGTCAATTCTTTCACGAATTTCAACAGGAGATTCAGAAGAGCAAGGGAATCAAGGATTGAGAGGAGGCTTGAGATCAAAAAACAGAAGATAGAGCTTAAAGTGAAGGAAGAGCAGTTAAAAAACAGATTAAAAGAAGAGGAAGCTGAGCAAAGACAGATTAAGATTGAGGAAAAAGAGAAGAAAGACCGGAAAAAACTTGAGATAACAGAAAGAAAAGGATTGGTAGGAAAGTGCAGAAGGCTGATGGATCATGGCTACAAGGCATTGGATAGGAACAATGTAAAGAAGGCTGACCGGATATATGTAAAACTGATGGACAGGTATGTCAATTTACCTAGTGAAAGAAAAGTAGAGATTTTCAAGGAAATCAATTCTTATTACAAGAGCCTATTGCTGAAAAAACAGCAGTTAAAGCGAAAACAGAAACAGGAGGAAAAAGATAGAGGAAAATCCCTAAAAGAAAAAGAAGCAGCAAAGAGGCAGCAGGAAGAGAAGAGACTGGTTGAGAAGGAAAGAAATCAAAAGTTAAGGGAAGAAGAAAGAAAATCCAGGAGGAAAAAGATATTTGGTTTCTTCCATAATGTTGGTTTGGTTAAAACTGAGAAAGAGAAGGAGCTTAGGGAAGGTGAGGAAAGACAAAGACAGCTTGAGATTAAGAAAAGGGAAGAGGATGAGAAAAGGGAGAGGATAGAAGAAGAGAAGCAGAGAGAGCTTGAAAAGGAAGAAGAAAGAAAATTAAGAGAAGCTGCCACAAGGAAAATAGAAGCTGAGAAAAGAAGAAAGGAAACCCAAAAAGAAAGCAGATTAAATGAAATAAAAGAGCTGGAACAAGGAATATCAGAAAAAGATGCTAAGATCAGCAAGCAAAAAGAAAAGATCAAAGATGCTCATTCTGAAATAGATCCTATTGCTAAAGATATCTCAAAGATTGAGAAAGACATTGAAGGAGTAAAGAATGAGAAGAAGATATTGTTTAAGATGTACAATGAGAGCATCGGAAGCAGGAAGCAGCTTTCTGAGGAAAGGAAAAGCAAGCTGGCAGAATGGAAAGGAAAGCATGATGCAAAGCTAAAAGAGAAAAACCAGATAAAAGCAAAAGTCAAGGAGGAATATCATAGTAGTCTGAAAGAGCTCGAAAATGAACTGCAGGGATTAAGCAAGAAGGAAAGGAAAGAGCAGGAAAAATGGAAAAAACTGGAGTTAAAAGCCAAATACAAACTTGAAGAGCAGGAAAGAGGAAAGACAATAAATGATGATCTAAAGAATATTTTAACGGAAAAGAAAGGCATAGAAGAAGAATTTAAAGGGAAAAGAGACAGCCTTGGAAAAGGCATTGCTGGCGGAGATATACTGCAGAAGCAGAAAGAGCTTAATGACCATATAAAAGAATATGAGAAAGATATTGATGATCTAAACAAGGAGATAGAAAGCAAAGAAAGAGCTTTGGAGAGGTACGAAAACAATATTGAGAATCTAGAAGAGGAAAAGGATAAAGATAAAACTGCACTTCTTGATAAGAAAAAAGGAGTTGGTGGATTAAATTATGTAGCTTACTTGCTTGATGCGGTTAAGCCAAAGAGAACTGTTAAAAAGCAAGTGGCTAAGGAACCGGTGCAGAAAAAAGCAGAAATAGTGGAAGAGGAAAAAGACATTCCTGAAAAAGAGCTTGAGGAACAGGAAGCTGAGGAAAAAGAAGCGGAAAAAGAGCTGGAAAAAAGCCTAAAAGACCTTGGGAAGATTTCTAAGAAAATAAAAGAAGAAGATACTAAAAAACTAAGTATTATGGATAGGTTATTCAAAGGCAGAGAAGTAAAGCAGGTAAAGGCCAAACCCAAACATATCCAGAAAGAAAAAGCCCATATTGAGGTAAAGAGGAAGTTAGAGGATAAAAGCAGGCTGTTTGCAAAGTGCCATAATCTGCTTCTAAAGGCCAATGATGTTTTAGGGCATAAGGATGTTCCGGCAGCAAAGAAACTTTACCTGAAAACAAGAGAGCTGTACATAAAGCTTGAGTATGATGAAAAAATGGAGATATACAATGAGTTGACTGCATTATACAACAAGTTAAAGAAGTGATTGTTTTTAATAATTTTAAAAGGATAATAATAAATAATAAAGTGCAATTTCTATTGTGTATGGTAAATAAACCGGTTGAAGCTCAAAAAGAGAAAAAGGATTCCACACAGGAAAAGATTAAGGAATTAGAAGAACAAATAAGCAAAACAAAATACAATAAGAAAACTCAGCATGCCATTGGCTTGTATAAGGCGCAGCTGGCCAAACTCAAGGAAAAACAGAAATCTCGTTCAGGTGGCAAAAAAGGGGAAGGATATGCGGTAAGAAAAACAGGCGATGGAACTGTAGTTTTGCTGGGGTTTCCTTCTGTTGGTAAATCAACTTTACTGAATGCGCTGACCAATGCTAATTCTCCTGTAGGAAGCTATGCTTTCACAACATTAACAGTCATTCCGGGAATATTGAACTATAAATATGCCAAGATACAGATATTAGATGTTCCAGGTGTTGTGCATGGCGCTGCTGCAGGTACGGGCAGAGGAAAAGAAGTTCTTGCTGTCATCAGGAATGCTGACCTTGTTGTGTTTTTGATAGATGTCTTTCATCCGGAGCATTATGGAGCGTTAAAGAAAGAAGTATATGATGCCGGTGTCAGGACTAATGGGAAGCTGCCTGATGTAAAGATTTCCAGGACATCAAAAGGTGGGGTAAATGTAGGTACAACAGTAAAATTGAAGAAAACAGACAAGAAAACTATAGAAGATATCCTTAAAGAGTTCAAGATAGTGAATGCAAATATTGTTGTAAGGGAAGATATTGATGCTGACCAGCTGATAGATGTCATTGAAGCTAATAAAGTGTATCTGCCGGCAATAGTTGTACTGAATAAGATTGATATGGTTGAGAAAGAACAGCTTGAGAAGATTAAAGGCAAGATAAAGCCTGATTTAAGTATTTCTGCTGAGAAAAATAAGGGTATTGATGAGTTGAAGGAATTGATATATAAGAAATTAAGGATCATAAGGATTTATCTCAAAGAATACAATAAGAAAGCAGATATGGAAGAGCCTCTGATAATGTGGCAGGGCTGTACTCTTAAAGATCTATGTTCTAAATTACACAAGGATTTTGTGGAGAAGTTCAAGTTTGCTAAGATTTGGGGTAAAAGCGCAAAGTATCCTGGGCAGCAAATCGTGAAATTAAACTTTGAGCTGAGTGATAAAGATATAGTTGAATTGCGTATGAATTAGATTATAGCAAACTCTGCAAATATTCTTTTTTTGTTGCAAAACCATGTTTTTTTGCTAATTTATCTATGCCTTTAACGAAATTGCTACCATATTGTGCTGCTTTTTTCTTTCTCTGGGCAAATTCTTTATCTAAACCAAAGTTTTCCGCTATTTCTCTTAAGATTATTTTTTTCTGTTCCTTGTCTAACTTATACATGGGGCTTACGTCCATTGCTGCTTTTATCACGTTTTCATCCATATAGGGAGTTCTTAATTCTATTCCTAAATGAGTTGCTATCTTAGAATCTCTTAGCAAATCTCTTGTCCACATGTTTTTCAGACCATTCCAGGATTCTTTGTGGACCGCGGCAAAATCATTATTGCTTAGGGCTTCTTCATGCCTCTGATAGCCTGCAAATATCTCTTCTGTTCCCAAACCAGAAAATAGTGTCTTTATGTTGTGCTGCAAGGCTAATTGCAAGGCTGCATATACAACAGATCCGACAGAAACCCATACAATATCGGTGCTTTGGAGTATTTTTATGGTTTCTTTTATTGTTTCTTCGAGCTCTTCTAAGGTGAATATCTTGTACTTCAGATTAAAATTGTACTTTTCTGCTACTTTTCTTGCTTGCTCTATATCCTGCGAGTTTTCCAAGCCAATGGCAAAACAAGTAAAGTCATAGTTATGTTTTTTGCACAAAAAAGCGATTAAAGTGCTGTCCACGCCTCCTGAGAACATGATTCCGAATTTTCCTAGATTTTCTGCTCTGCTGATTACTGCTTTTTCTATCAAATCTGCAAGTTTTCTCTTTGACCTTTCCTTGTTAGTCTCTAAATTATCGTAAGGGTTTTCTATAGAAGCTATGAGCTTTTCCCATTCTTCTTTTTCTATAAGATTTCCATCTTTGATGAATATTTCCATCAGGCAACAGAAACAAGGGTATTTTAAAAATGTTATCAAATTATTCGACAGATTTAAATAATGGGATTATTACTTATTTATTATGGCAAAAAAGGAATCTAATGTCAGCAATGATGAGCAGGTTGGCTTTCATAAAGGATCTTTAACAACGCTGGCAAAGGAAAGGGAAGAGATGCTTAGGATACTGCAGATAGTCGAACAGCTGATGCAGATGCACATTAAGTCATTAAAGGATTTGGGTGTAGATCTGGAAAAGGCGGCTAAAGATCTGAAAGGCTCTGTTCCCGGCAAAAAGGGAATTAAGAAGAAGCCAATAGAGGGTATGTTAAAATAAGACTTTAGGCGTTTAAACAAAAATTTTATATAGGGAGTAAAATTACTCTTAATATTAATGGGGTTTGTTGATTTACAGATTATTGATTTCTGGATAAAATATTAAGGAAAATGGTCAATATAGGCTTTATTGGAACTGGTAATATGGCAACATCAATAATCAGGAGCCTAAAATCCGAGGATTGTTCAATTATAGCCAGCGATAAGAATAGAGATAAGTTAGTAAAAGAAGAGCTTCAAATACAGACTACTGATAGTAATAAGGAAGTGGTTGAAAAATCTGATATTCTGTTTTTATGCGTCAAACCAAAAGATATTGATGATGTGTTAATAGAGATTAAAGAATTGGTGAAAGATAAGGTGGTTATATCTATTGCAGCCGGAATCAAAATTGAATCTATTGAAAATGTCATTGGGGCTGATAAAAAGGTTGTAAGGGTGATGCCTAACATCAATTGTTTTGTTGGAGAGGTAGCAGCGGCTTATTCTTTCAATGGGAATGTTGAAAATAAAGACAAAGAAGTTGTGCATAAGCTTTTAAATGCAGCAGGACTTGCAATAGAAGTAAATGAGGAGAAAATGGATTCGGTTACAGCTTTAAGCGGTTCAGGGCCGGCTTTTGTTGCGTATCTTCTTGAGGCTTTTGCGCAAGCAGGGGAAAAGCAAGGCCTGGATAAAGAAATTTCATATAAACTAGCTTTGCAGACTTTTTTTGGAACAAGCAAGATGCTAAAAGAGGGGGGAATGAGTGCAGAAGAATTGATAAAAAAAGTATCTTCACCTGGAGGAACAACAATTGAAGGTTTAGAGGTACTTGAAAAATCTGGAGTAAAAGATATTATTGACAAAACAATAGGTGCTGCTGCAAGGAGAAGCAAAGAGCTTGGAAAATGACTAATTTAAAAATTCAGGTGAAAAAGGCAAAGCGAGCTTCTATCATTCTTGGATCTGTAAAAACAGATATAAAAAACAAGGCGTTGGAAAACATAGCAGAAGCGATAAAGAACAACAAAGACAAGATTATTACGGAAAACAAGAAAGATGTAGCTGATGCAGAGAAAAACAAGCTAGGCAAAAGCCTTGTTGAGAGACTTATATTAAACGATAAAAAACTCAAAGAGATCATTAAGATCGTAGAGAGCGTTATTAGGTTAGATGATCCTGTTGGCAAAATAACTGAAGCGATAGAACTTGATAAGGGACTGGAACTTTTTAAGACTACTGTTCCGATTGGGTTGATAGGTGCAATTTTTGAATCAAGGCCTGATGCTGTTGTGCAGATAAGCAGCTTATGTATCAAATCAGGCAACGCGGTTATTCTTAAACCCGGTTCTGAGGCAAAAAATACAAGCAAAATACTGGTCAATCTTATTAGGAATGGAATGGAAAAAGCAGGCATATCAAAAGATGCTGTTCAGCTTATTGAAAGCAGAGAACAGGTAAAGGAAATGCTAAAGCTCCATGAATACATTGATCTACTAGTTCCAAGAGGAAGCAATAAATTTGTTAAATATATCAAGGAAAACACAAAAATTCCAGTATTGGGGCATGCAGAAGGCATATGCCATGTTTATGTGGATAAGAATGCAGATATCAGGAAAGCTGCAGATATATGTTATGATTCAAAGTGCCAGTATGCAGCTGTCTGCAATGCGATGGAAACTTTATTGGTGCATAAAAGTATTGCTGGTAGATTTTTACCAGTAATAGCAAGAAAATACAAAAAAGCAGATGTTGAATTAAGAGGGAATGATCCTGTGGTTAAGATAATAAAGGCGAAAAAGGCCAGTGAAGAGGACTGGAAAAAAGAATATAATGACCTTGTTTTGTCAATAAAAACAGTGGGAAATGTAGATGAAGCTATTAAGCACATCAATAACTATGGTTCAAAGCATACGGATGCAATTGTAACGGAAGATTTAAAAACAGCGTCAAAATTCATTGATTTGGTTGATTCTAGCTCTGTGATGCATAATTGCTCTACACGGTTTGCAGATGGGTTCAGGTATGGAAAAGGTGCAGAAGTTGGCATAAGCACCATGAAAATCCACAGTCGCGGACCGGTCGGTTTGGAAGGGTTGGTGATTTATAAGTACATTTTAAAAGGAAAGGGGCATACTGTAGAAAAATACGCCTCTGGAAAGAGGAAATTTATTCATAAAAGGCTTAAAAAGTGAAGAAAATAATTGTAATAAAGATCGGGACTAGCGTACTTACGGATAAGTTCGGTAAATTGAATTATAAAGCTATGGAGAGAATTGTAAAGGATATTGCAAAAATCAAGAAACAAGGCAAAGATATCATAATAGTCACCAGCGGTGCGATAGGCGCAGGTATGCCGGAACTTGGTGTAAAAATAAGGCCAACTACAGTTAAGATGCAGCAGGCTTGCGCTGCAATTGGGCAGAATATTTTAATGTCAAAATACGAAGAATTTTTTAGTAAATATAAGATTAAAATTGCTCAAATTCTGCTTACATACAAAGATTTTTCAGATAAAACAGGTTATACTAACCTTAATAACAGCATCAACACATTGCTTGAACTTGGCATAGTCCCGATTATAAATGAAAATGATCCCGTTTCCATAAATGAATTAGGACCTTCATTCGGAGATAATGATAAGTTATCAGCCCTTCTTTCCTGTAAAATCAGAGCGAAAATGCTGCTTATATTGACGGCTGTTGATGGAGTATATAATAAGAATCCTAAGCTTAAGGAAGCTAAGATTATAAGAGAAGTGTTTCATATTGACAAAAAAATAGAAAGCCTACAAGGTGGTCCAGACGTTCTCGGACTTGGAGGGGTAAAAACAAAAATAGCTGCAGCCAAAATAGTGACAAGGTGCGGTATCTTAATGGTAATTGCCAATGGAAGAAAAAAGGGCATGATTACAAGCCTGATGGAAGGGAAAAAACGCGGCACCATATTCTATCCTGCTGCAAAGGTTGAGAAAAAGAAAGGGTGGATTAAATTTTTACACAAAATAGGATTTGTATTTTCATGTTATGGAATTCTCGTTTAACTGCTACGGACATGAGAATATTGTGGCTAAACATAAAACTACATTAGAGTTTACGAAAGATTCAGAATTGAGTTTGAAAGGTGATTGTATTGTTGGGGTTAATGCTGATTTTTCTTTGGAAGAGATAAAAAGGTTTATTAAAACTATTGGCAATAAAAAAATTACAATAATTATAGAAACAATAGATGAAGAGTACAATGAAAAAAATATAAAAAATAACTATAATAAAAATAAAATAAATAATAATTCTAATAAAATTGTTGAAAAAATTAACGCTGAGATCAATCCCAACTTTAATTCCAATAAAGAAATGGTTATCAGGAAAACTGATTTTATTTCTGAAAGGACGTTTGCTATAAATGCTGATAAGGCTGCTTTTGAATTGGATAGAAGTTTAATTGAGTTTTTGAAAAGGGAAGAGAATAAAGTAAGGGTTGTTGTTGAGAGTGAAATATAAGAAATAGAATCTTATATAAAATTTGAGTTTAGGGTGAATTTGTAGTTTATTTTTAATGATTTTTGGGCGCAAAAATCGAAAGGTTTAAATAGGGATTTACCACTCCAAAGTAATAATGATTTGGAGGATACTATGAATACACCACAACAAAGACCAGTTATTATGGATGCAATTGTAACAGAAACGTTTAGAGGTTTATCCTCTGATGTTAATAGTTATCTAACTGAAAAAGGGTTAGGCGGTGCATATCAAGCAATATATAGTGAACCTACCCAACAGAGTATAGCTATGCCGACTATTAGTTTGAGGAATTTACCTGAAGGTAGAGATGTTGCAGTTATACAACCAGAACTAATGGGAATATTTGATGCAGAAAGAAGCCTGAAAGCACTTGATGATAAAGCAAGAATGGCTACCACGCCGGAATTCCAAGAGGAAGATGATATAGGAGTTCTAGATGAAGTAGTACGCGCAATTGAAATACAAGGTGTGGCTGTTCATTATGAGGATGTGTTAAGACAAGCTTTCAGACGTTATGACGGGTCTGAATAGATCAAGAAGAGGCATTCACCCTTCTGGCCTTATTGACATAATTCAATACTTTATTCTCTTTGAACTTTCCTGTACCTAAGAAATC
>CAYXZV010000013.1:12131-28135 GCA_964469645.1 uncultured Methanosarcinales archaeon
GCTTTTGGGCCTACAATCTGAGAGCCTTCTATGCTCAATCTTATCCCTTTCCGGTCTACCTCGCAGAAATATATCCCAATGGAATTAATTCTTAGTTTTGATAAGTCTATCTTCTGTATGTCTTTGTTGATAACAAATATTCTGTCCTTATTGTTTTTGAGGAATGCATAATCTAATTTTAATTTAGCACACCATTGCGCTTCTATTAGTTTCAGAATTTCTTTTATCTCTTTGGTGTTCAGTATCTGCAGCTGAGGCATTTTCAGATTCCCCAGACTGGACTCTTTTTTCGCATTATCTCTGCTATTTCCTTTAGGATTGCTTTTTCTTCTTCTGATAATAATCCTTTGAGTTCTTTTAATTTTCTAAAGTGCTCTTCAGGCACAGCAGAATACAAGATATCATTTTCATTTATTTGTCTGCCAACAGTTACTTTCGGTAAAGAAATTGCAACCTGCTTTCCCTTCTCGGCTTCATTGATGTTTTCCTGGTTTTCCTGGATGCTTTTTACATCAGTTATTTTGTTTCCGTCTTTTTTCATTAGCGGAGTGTCTACTTTTACTTTTCCTTCCAGAACATCAACACCAACGACAGCTGGATTATTCTGCCTAAAGATATAACCTTTCATGATCTTGAGCTTGCATGGACGGACTAAAAACTCTATTTCGCTGCCTTCCGTCCTTTTTTTCTCTTGTTCCTTCCACTTCTCAAAATCCTCAATAAGCTTATAGATGACATTATTCTTAAGAATCTTAACTTTCTGGTAAGCCATTATGTCTGGAGTTATATCAACATTAAATCCTAATATTGCTGTATGCAAAGGATCTTTTTCATAATTAATTGATGCATCTGAAATATCTTTTTTTGAGATGTTCCCTACAGAGGCTTTCTTTACGGGTATGTTTTTTTCCTTTAGAAGCTTAATTAATGCCTCCAGGCTTCCAAGAGAATCTGCTTTTATCACTATGCCTTGTGCGTCTGTCTCTATTACAACTTCTTCGACTTCTTTCTTTATCTCGTCCTTTACTTTATCTATCTCACTTTTCTGGCAGGACCTTAATGGCATCCCTGCTACAACATTATCCAGTTCAGTAGCTGAAATTTTTATTCCTGTTGCTGCAGAAACCTTTTGGACCTGAGAAAATTTAGTTTTTTTATCCCTGATATCTTTTAATGGCAATGGCTCAAGCAATACTTTTACTTTTGTTGATACTGGCTCATCCAGAGTTCCTATTACGATTGCATCATTTTTCTTTAATGTCCCATCATAGATTATAACATCTATTGTCTTTCCTATGCCTTTGTCTTCTTTTACTTCTAATACTGTGCCTTTTGCAGAGCCTTCTATGTTCACATTCAATCTCTGTTCCATGAATTTTTGGGCTAATCCTGTAAGGACCATCAAAAGCTCTGGGATGCCTTCTCCTGTCTGGGCAGATGTCGGGACTATTGCTATCTGCTTTGTATAATCTTCTACTCGGTCAAATCTTTCGGCGTTAAAGCCAAGCTCTGATAATTTACCAACCAATTCATACAATTTTGTATCCAATATTTTTTGTATATTTTCCGATTGAGAATTAATATTTTGCATTAAGAATGTGTTATTGCTCTGCCATCCTGAGATTAAGTCAATCTTGTTTAAAGCTATTATGAAAGGGGTCTTGTATTGCTTCAGTATCTCTATGCATTCTAGTGTCTGAGGCATTAATCCTTCGTTTATGTCTATAACCAGGATTGCTATATCTGCCAGATTTCCTCCGCGTTTTCTTAGTGAGGTGAATGCGGCATGACCTGGCGAGTCTACAAACAATAAACCAGGTATTGTGACTTTCAGCTTTAATGAGTCTAGAAGTTTACCGCAAATTTCCTTTACAGTATCTAGTGGTATATTACTACAACCAATATGCTGTGTAATTGTTCCTGCCTCTCCTTTAACTACAGAGGTCTGCCTAATAAAATCTTGCAAACTCGTCTTTCCACTATCTACCCCGCCAAGGTATGTAACTATTGGTTGTCTTAGCATTGTAAGTAGAAGCAATAGCTGAATTCTTTTAAATTTATTGATTTGTAACTTGCTTTTCTATTTCATTATAGAACTTTAGTGTCTGTGTCCCTTTATCTGTAAGAGAATAAATATAATGCTTGTCTTTGTAAAGTCTTGTAAAATATCCTTGTTGTGATAATTTTTGTAGATATAATCGTGTCGTTATTTGTGATAGATTTAAAAATTTTGCACTGCTTTTTGATGTATTACTACCACAATTAATAGAGTTCAAATATAGATAAAGAATCAATTTTTTATGATTCATGGTCATCTTATAAAGTGAATGTTTTCTTTGACTATGAGTTATAGCATTTAATTTTATTAATTTCAATAAAGTATCATGAGAAATCGCTATATGTGCTTTCCAATATCCTTTAATCCCTCTTTCATCATTGTAAATAGTCTGAATTGGTATTTCTAAAATTTTGCATAATTTTTTGAAAAAAAATGCATTTTCTTTGCTTTCAGTTGAAAAATCTATAAAAGTTCTCGTTTTAGAAACACCCATATCTCCCCTAGACAAACCTCTAAAAAAATTTAATGCATTTTTCTTAGATGTTAAAGATTGTTTAGTGATATATTGCATTAAGTGATAGGTAGTTTCTGCTAATGTTGAGTTAAAAATATTGAGAATACATACGCCATGCTGAGATTTCGCTGTTTCGTTTCTATGAACCTTAATACTATCTTCACGTAATCCTAAATTTGACCAAAAATCAATTAGATTTTTATTTTCTTTCAAGGTTGGGAATAAAATTTGCGTTTTCCATTTACTTTTTGGAATATTCAATAACTTTTCTACAGCATTTAGGAACCAATCAATCTGTTCTTTATCTGAGTTTGAAAGAGAAAATCTATCTCTATGTTTCTTTATTTTTCTTGCTTTAAATCCTTCACAAAAGAAAAATCCTCCAACTTCAAATAAGTTATACATATCATAATTTATTGGGATATATTTAGGCAATATATAAGGCTTATTTCCTCCACTATAAATCCAAATAAGAATTTTATCATTAAGATCAAAAATATAGATTGGTGAATTTCTAATAGTTCTTGTTGGAATAATCTTAAGCAAGTTTATATTGTCTGGTAATTCCGGTATATTTTTATTCTCAATAGTTTTCTTTAGAAATTTAAAATTAATATCGGTTTTCAAAGGTAATTTATTACTAATTTTGTATGGGACAGTAAAACCAAGCATAAATCTATTTTTTGAAGTTTTCAGTTTTCTCACGACTGTAGGAAATGATTTGTTTTGAATTTCCAACAATATTGCATCTTTCTCTTTAATTTTTAATTCTTCATAAACTTTTTTCTTTAATGTAGCGAAATAAGAATTCTGAGCATTTGGGCCTTTGTTTATTCTGTAAACTTTAGCGATAAAGCTAATTCCATTTGAAAAATTCGATTTTTTCTGAATAATATTTGAATTCATTTGAAATCATTAATTGATACTTATTACTGGATTTCAATAGTATTCTAAATATAGTAAGAAAGATGGTGTTTCAAATGTTTAAATAGCTTACGCGCAAATGTCCAGTGCTTATTTTCAGTATTGAAAACAATTAAAGTTAAAAAAAATTCTAGATCAATTATTCCATTAGGATGACTATAAATAATTTTAAAAAGCCCATAGGTATACCTTCCTAAAATGGCAAATGTTGAGATAATGGCACCTGCAGGATCTTTTGAATCATTACAGGCAGCTATAAAGGCCGGAGCAGATTCTGTTTACTTTGGATTAGAGCAGCTGAATATGAGGGCTAGGTCTGCAAATTTCAAGTTCAATGACCTAAAAAAAATTGTTGAGACCTGCAAGAAGAAAAATGTAAGGTCTTATCTTGCTTTGAATACAATCTTGTACGATCATGACATGAGCATAATGAAGAAAGTATGCGATAAGGCAAAAAAAGCTGGAGTGAATGCTGTTATTGTATCAGATATTGCGGCTATGATGTATGCAAAATCTATTGGGTTGGAAGTGCATAGCTCTACTCAGCTTAATATATCAAACATCGAGGCTATAAAGTTTTTTTCTGAGTTTACGGATGTTGTTGTTTTGGCAAGAGAACTGACATTGAAGCAGATTGGAGACATTGTCAAGCAGATAAAGAAAGATAAGATAAAAGGACCAAATGGAAAATTAGTAAAGATTGAGATTTTTTGTCATGGTGCTCTATGCGTAGCTGTGGCAGGGAAATGCTATATGAGCATAGCAACCTATAATGCACCAGCTAACAGGGGAGCGTGTCTGCAAAACTGCAGGCGTTCTTATAAAGTAATAGATGAAGAGACAGGAGATGAGCTTGTCCTTGACAATAAGTATGTCATGTCTCCAAAGGATCTGTGCACAATTGGTTTTTTAGATAAGATAATCGATGCAGGAATTTCTGTCCTAAAGATAGAGGGCAGGGCAAGGTCACCGGAATATGTATATGAGGTTACAAAAGCATACAAAGAAGCTGTTGAAAGCGTTGATTCAGGAACTTACACAAAAAAGAAAATCAATGAGTGGACAAAAAATCTAAGGAGCGTCTACAACAGAGGTTTCTGGGATGGAGGATATTACCTTGGAAAGAAACTGGGGCAGTGGAGCGGAGCTTATGGCTCAAAAGCTACAACAGAAAAACATTATGTTGGGAGAGTGATTAATTATTTTGGTAAACACCAAGTGGCTGAGATAATTTTGGAAGCTGGAGTATTGAAGCAGTCTGATAAGGTGCTTATTACAGGCCCTACAACCGGAGTTGTGCAGACAAAAGCTGAAAAAATCCTTAAAGATGATAAGGAAGTTGTAAAAGGCCAGAAGAAAGATGATGTGACCATAAAAGTCCCTGAAAAAGTAAGGGAAAATGATAAAGTGTATGTGATAAAGCCGGTTGTGAATAAAAAAGCCGTTTAGTTCTAGTATATCCTATAACACAGAAATCTTTAAATATTAGATACCATTCTAGAATAGTATCAGTTTTGAGGTGGTTAAATGCGTCATCAAATATTATTGGTAATGTTTCTTGTGTTCGGGTTAATCGGTGCTATAAGAACATATGATTATGGGGATGGCATGTCGTTTGTACATGTCAATATTGTCAACGATGGAGATAATGATTTAGATGACCTGAGGGTAAGGGTTCTTATTTATGATTTAGGGGCTGTCTTGCATACAAACAACTTTGATTTGGATGATGGTGATACTGACGGCAAGTTTTTGTTCTGGAATACAGAAGATGTGCAGCCGGGGACCTATCTTGCAAGAATCACAGTAAGCAATGATGATGTAAGGGAAATAAGGCATAGATTTGTTACAGTTGCTTAAATCCGATAGTCTTTTATTTTGATTGAATTCTTTCAAAATGTATTTCTAAAATTTCAATTGTTTTTGGTATAATCTTTGGATTCATTAAATAACTCTCAGAGGTTTTGACTATCAAATTATGATTTTTTATTTTCTATATTGAAAATAAGCACTGGACATTCGCCCGTAAGCTATTTAAAAATCAATTACATAGTCTCAACTGTAGAAAATTGGTGATTTAAATGAAGTCGATTAACCAAAAAATAAGTATTGGAAATTTATTAGAAATAGAAAATTTTTTGAAAAATAATAAAGCCATTATTATAAACAAAACTTCAGTTTATGAGGAATATGCAATTTTGAAAGATGGTGCTTTAACTTCAAATGGTTATTTTGATTTGATTCAGATTCCTTACCTAAGATTTTATGCTGGAAAATTCTTAAAATCAATTAGGTTAAAATTACATTTAACCCAAAGAGAATTTTCAAGAAGATATAATTTTTCAAAATCTGCTTTAGCTCACTGGGAAGGGAACCGATGTGCAATTTCTCTAAAAACTTTAATAAAAATAGCAAGAGATACCTTATTCACAAAAGAAGATATTTATAAATCTATAAGAGAAAAAAGAATTTTCACAAAAAAGAAAGTTAATTTATCGTTTAAATATCTAGATTTTATTGAGATTTTACCTTATATTTCAATAATGAGTAAAAATGTGTTGATAATAAAGCAAACTGGTAAACGTTACGTCAACAAAATTTCGAAATTATTTAATATAAATATTTATCATTTAACTAATAAGCAATTTGTCATTAGGAATAAAGATTTGCAAAATTTCCTTGTTACTTTCTTTAATATAAGATTAATTCTAAAGTTCGACTTGCCACAAACAGATTTTGTCAAAAATTTAGAATCTATTGATCTAAGGAAGGCCATGATTTGTCCTTTATTACAAACTGATGGTTCTGGTAATTTTCATAAAAGAAAAAATCTCTATTCAATTTCTTTTAAAAATATTTGTAAAGAACTACACCATATTTTACTAGATTCAATTTATTTAAGCTACAATAAATTTTTACCAAGTTCATATTTATTAAAAGATAATAATGATAATAAATATACAGAATGCTATGTGACAAGATATGCTAGTAAAGATTTTCAGCCAGTTTATAAAGATTTAATCAAACTCTGTGGAAACTTTAAAACTTCAAAGTATCATTCACAGAGTATAGAAGATTATAAAAAAGAAGCTAAACCACATCTATTCTATTTGCTAAATGCCGAAAAAGCTGAAAAAATAGCTGCTTTAAGAATTTGGGCAAGTACTGAAGGAGCAATAATTCCAATGAGAAGGAATAAAGGTGGTTTGATTATACCTAAATTACAAATATCTTGTGCTAACAAAGAACTACTATTCCAATTAGAAAAAGTTGTAAGAAGTATTGGTTTACATTTTTCAATTAGAAATGAAAGAGGTAACGGGTATAAATGCCTTTATAATATGGCGGTATCATGTACTTTATCTTTTCTTAAATTGGGAGGCTTTATTGATGGAGTCAGAATATCCAAAAATAGTAAATATTATGAGGGCGTCCATAAACAACATATAGTTTATGCTACTTTAGAGCATATGGTTAGGGAGAGGAAAGATTCTTCTTTAAGAAAATTACCAATGAGTAATGTCCATAAAAGCATTAGAAAAGTAGCCGAAAATAGAGAGTTTAAAAAGTTAGATTATTATATTAGATTCTTTTCTCAGAATGATAAGGTACAAAAATGTCTAAATTACTAAATTTTTCCATGAGAAAAATAAAAGAAGGTTTTGCAGAAATATTTGTACCTAAAGAAGAAAAGATTTCCAAAAAACTTCCTGTGTTTTACAATCCTATAATGCAATTAAATCGTGACATAACAATCCTATTACTACAACAATTTTCTCCAATGAACCTTTGCGATCCTCTGGCAGGAAGTGGAATTAGAGCTATACGATTTACTAAAGAGTTAAAGTATAAATCTATAATTGCTAATGACTTAAATGAAAAAGCAACAGCTTTGATAAAGAAAAATATGAGGCATAACAAAGTAAAATTTGTGATTAAAAATGAAGATGCTAATGTGATGTTATTAAAATCTAAGGGATTTGATTTTATAGATTTAGATGTTTTTGGATCATCTAATTTTATGCTAGATAGTTCAATTAAAAGAATATCAAGAAATGGTATTTTGGCTGTTACCAATACAGATACTGCTGCTCTGACCGGGACTTATCCTAAGGCTTGTAAAAGGAAGTATTGGAGCTCTAACAAGAAAAATTATCTTATGCATGAAACCGGGCTTAGGATATTGATAAGGAAAGTTCAGCTTGTAGGGATGCAGTATGAGAAAGCATTGTTTCCGATATTTTCATATTTCAAAGACCATTATTTTAGAGTTTTCTTTGAATGCGTTAAAGGAAAGAAATTATGCGATGAGATTGCTTTGCAGCATGGGATGTTTGATGATGTTGGGCCGTTGTGGTTGGGAAATTTATGGGATAGTAGGTTGGTTGGTAAGATGTATGGTACAATATTAAAAAACGACAATGAAAATCAAAGATTTTCAAGCTTAAAATTAAAAATTTTAAACAATGAAAAAACAAACAATACTAAAAATTCAATAAAAAATAATGAAATAAATAATAATTATAGTGAACTATTGAAATTCTTAAAAATAATTAAGGATGAAGCGAAAATTAATGTTGTTGGATTCTATGATCTTCATGATATTGCCGGAAAAAAGAAGTTAGGAACAATGGCAAGAAAACAAGACATTATTAAAAAGATAAAGAAAAAAGGTTTTAAGGTTTCTGAAACACATTTTTCAGGGACTGGGATAAGGTCTGATATTCTTTATAATGAATTATTATCATTATTAAAGGAATAGATTTTTATATTAGGTATTGTAAAGATATTATAAAAAAGAGGTAGAATGATAAACAAGCTTAAGTCTAAATCTAACTTAATTTATCTTGCGATAGCGGTTATAGTTATTCTCATGCTTATTTTTGTGCGTCAAGGAGATGATGAATCTGAAATTATTGAAGAGAGTGCTGGTTCTGGTTTTATTGAGATAGAAACATTTCCTGGTGATGGGGATATATTTGTAGATGGAGTTTATAGCGGTAAAAGCCCAATTACTTTATACAACATCCCTATTGGTTTGCATAACATTGTTGTAAAGAAGGAAGGATATGAAGATTTTTCAGAGGAAGTTGATGTTGAAGCCGGCAGGAAGACTTTTGTGGAAGGCAGATTAGTGTTTAAAGAAGTGAAAATTATTGAGGATGAGCCTCAGGCCGCACAGATCATTGAAGACGATGTTGAATCTATAGGGATTGTTGAAGAAGAAGTTATAGAAGAAGAACCAGAAGCTTCTGAAGGTAATAGGGTCAACATTGGCTCTAAATTGCTTGCTTATTATGATTTCAGTGAAGGTGAAATTTCAGATATAAGGAAATTTGAACATGATATTTTTTCAAAAAGATTTAAAAGTTATCTTGTCTTTACAAGATTGGTACCTTCCAATATAAAAGCAATAAATAAAGGTATAGATGACATTGCGGAAGAAGACTGTATCGGAATAAAGGGTACTTTCGAATATTTATATTCCTGGCAGAGTTTGTGTGTTATAACAAAAGAAGGAACTATAGCAGCAATAGGCGGCAATTGGGAAGAAACAGAAAATGCAGAGCTTAAGTATAAAGTATTTAGCTAACCGATAGCTCTTCGAACATCTACTGCTTCTACAGAATTAACTCCAGAGATGGTCTTTAACTGCTCTTCTAAAGAATCAGTTGAGCCTTTGCTTTCGTCCATTACAAATGTTATCTTTAATGCTTTTAGCCCAAAAGCAATCGGTTCCTGTTCTGTTTTCATTTCCGGAGTTTGAGAAAAATCCTGGATTTTAGCTTTTGCTTCTGTTTCTATGTTGCCTAAGTCTACTTCAGGGCTTTCAGGCATTATTTTTAATGTGACTACTACTTGGGCCATTTTAGTTAGGTCCTTCGAATTCGCATGAATGACATATATACTTAGCTGCTATGTTCCTGCAGTGTACACATCTGACAATCTCTGTTTTATTGCAATTCGGGCAATTAAACCTGGCAGTACCTTCAGAATTTGCAACATTCTTCTTGCAAGATGTGCATAATAATTTTTCGGTCATGGTTTTTTAGGATTAGAGTTTTGTTTATAAACCTTATTGTTTCCCTTAGCTTAGTGTAGAGATGGTATTATTATTTTCATCAATTTCAAAAACTTTGTCTAAAAATTTCTCTATTGTGTAGATGTTGGTTTTTGTATGGGGGGTTATTTTTGATGTTTTTATTTTTCCGCTTGTGAGTGCCATGAATTTTAAGATTTGGTCTGCAAGATGTGCATCTACTGGTGTTTTGCTCTCTATTTCTTCTGTGAGAATTTTAGCCGCTTCCTGACCGACAATCTCTGCTTTTTTCCCTCTTTCACCTAATGCATCTGCGCCAAGCCTTATTGGATTTCTCATGTCAATTTCATTAACGTCTTTTGAGAATATTGCCCACAAAGTTATTCCGGAGCCTGTCGATAATGTGTTATTATATTGTATCTGTATGTTTATTGGGCATTTATGTTGCTGTAAAGAAATTTCAGCTGATTTTGCTTGGCGTTCTGCAACTTGCGCATCCTGCAAGTCTGAAGAAGCATGAGAGATGCCTTTTATCTGAATCAAATGGCCTTGTTCTGTTAAATTAATTCTAGGTATATTATTTCTTAGTTCATTTATTAGCTCATCAAAATTATTAAAGTCGGAGATTTTGTATGTTGGTTTGATTGTTATTTCTACTTTTCCATTACCTTTTGGGTAATAGCCGCGCTTGATTAATTTGCATTCTATGTCTGCATATCTTTGTACTTGAGGCAGGAAAACATTATTGAAATAGTCAAAAGATGGACTCCATGAAACATCGCTGCCTCCAACGATATTGAATTTTACTGGTTTGTTTGCAAACAATGATGGCAGTAAAACTGATTGTAAGAATAAAGTAATTGAACCTGCTGTTTCAATGTCTATATCTATAGTTTTTCCTACAATTTTACCGGGAACATATTTTAGATTTGTAGAGCCTAATGACGCACCTTCAACGCTGGCATTGCATAATTTCTCCAGAGCTTTGATGCAGAATAAGTGCTGGTTCTTAAGTCCTGGTTGAGGTCTGTTTTTTCTTATGTTTGTTATTTCAAAAGGTTGATGAGTGAGGGTTGAGAGGGCTAGGGCTACGCGAGCTATTGAACCTCCTGATTCAAGATGACCTCCATTAATATTTATCATTTGTAAAGATATAATGACCATACTTTATTTTTTTAATTATATTTTTCTTTTGTAAATTTCTCAAATAAACTCCAGCCGAATCGTGGCTTCTTCCCATTCTGACTAATTCTCTTCCCAAATCTCCAAATTTGAAAAATCCTTTTTCTTTATAAACTTTCTTTAGAAATTCAGCTGCATGTCTATCCCCTTCTCCATTATGACGTTTATTTATTTTATATGACTTTAAAATATTTTCCAATTTTTTTCTTTTATTTATGAGATTAAAATTAATTAACTCTGAAAATTTTTTAAGATTGTCTTGTTGTAGTATTACCAATCTCCATTTTGCAGTAATCTTGTTATTTTTTGACCTATATATCCCATCTGGATTAATATTGGTTTTTATTCCTAATTTTTCAAGTATAATTTTTTCTCCAATTAAAAGATTATTTATAAGGGTTGTAGGTAGTTTATATGGTGTCCAAATTTCAGACTTAATTCGGATTGGACTAACTATTCTGGTTATATCCACACTTCTACTCAGTCTTACAGATCTTTTATCATTTTTATAGCTTACATTGCCTTCGTCATCAAATACTTGCCTCAAATAAACTTTCATAAATTCTTCATTTTCAAGAATATCTTGTGGTACGTAACAATTAGTCAAACGTTTATCACCAGAAGGCACACCGCTTAGTCTTAAAGGAGTGTTTAAAGCCGCAGGAAATCGTGTTACATAGGTTTTATGTCCCCATCTAGTTTTTATATTAAATTTACCAAAGATTTCTTTGCAAAGTTTGATTAATCTTTTATGAGATTCTTTTTCTAATGCGCAATACTGTGGTCCGGCAGTTGGACTTTTATCTACGTGACCATCAGATAGAAAAGCAGCTCTAATTTCAGCTCCTTCTTTATTGTGGAGTTTAAATGGTAGATTTGGTTTGAGATTACTTATTTTAACTATTTTTCTATTTATCGCGGAAAATTGATAATTAATATAACTAGCTATTTTCTTTAATACTTTAATTTGAGGATTGGATTTTCCTTTACTACAAGCAGAAATAGTTTTCCTTCCTATGTTTAATATTCTCCCCAATTCAGAATAATTTCCGGCTTTTCTAATGACTTTTTCAAATAATTGTTTTTGAAAATTTTTATCTAAATTGATGTAATGCCCTTCGTACAAATCATACCAATGAATAGTAGTTTTTACTTCTGGACATTCTTTGAGATAAACTTCAAAATTATCTTCTATTTTTTGATTAATATTTTTTAAAATCATTTTAAATCATAAATGAACTCTATTTGGATTTATAATGTGTAAAAAATATCAAAAATTAGAGAAGTTGTAGTTTATAAACCTCACGCATGAATGTCCAGTGCAATAGGAGCAATGTCCAGTGGGTGTATATTAGATTAAGATTCATCAATATCGATCATAAAAATAAAGAATTAAGGTTGTTATATAAAAATTGTTAAAAATTAAATTATATATTCTCGATATCTGCAAGGATGCTGTCTACATCTGCTAGTTCAGATGTGTCAAGTTCATCATCTATACTTCCAGCATCAGAGATATCTTCTGCAACTTCGTCTACAGAAGCTTCTCCTGTTGTTTCTGCAGGAGCTTCAACTGGTGCCTCTGGTGCGGCAGGAGCTGTAGGAGCACTAGGTTGAGGTGCACAACTAGCTATTAAAAACAATGCCAATATCGTTAAAATGCTTAAATTTAGTTTCTTAAGCATCATTTTCCTCGTCCTCAGTTTCATCTTCTTCTTCCTCTTCTATCTCTACTAACTCGTCTTCATCTTCTTCTTCGAAATCAGCTTCTTTGTAAGCTGCTTTTATCTCTCTTGTTATTTCTTTCAAAATATCGTGAGCTTCTTTTAGATCATTATGAGCTTCTCTTGCAAGAGATTTTGCTTCTTCTAACAAAGGTTTTTTGTCATCATTATTGTCTGCTGCTTTGGCTTCTTTGAACTTTTCTTGGGATTGTCTTAATTTTTCTCTTGCTTCTGCAACTTTATCGCTAAATTGAGTAACTTTTTCATCAAGACCTTCTACATCAATACCTTTTTCTTCCATCTCTGCAAGAATTCTATCCAATTTTTTCTCTAATTGCTCGCTTTTCTTCAATATGCTTCTTACTTTTCCATTTACTACATCTCGAGTATGTTCGTCTGCTTTTACCTTAATTCTCTTCCAGGATGCGTTTATTTTCTTTGCTGCTGCCCTTAGCTCCTCTTTTGTTGTTGCTGCTTCTACATCTGCTTTTGCATCATTAATCTCAGAGATTTTTGCGTCTAAATCAGAAATAATGGAATTTGCTTGTTCTTCAGTCAAATCTTCAGATTCAAGAACTTTATTTTTTACTTTTTCAAGATGAGCTATTATTGCATCTGCTGCTCTTAGCAAGCCTTGCTTTGCATGCTCTATTATTGCATCATCATCTCGGTCTTCTTTTGCTTTTATCAGCAACCTTCTTCTTTCCTTTATTTTTTCTTCTGCATCATGAAGTTTTTCTTCTTCTTGCTCAAATCTTTCCCTTATCTCTACTTTTTTGTCTTTTAGAACTATCCTTTTTTTGTATTTTAGTTTTTTATCAACTACTTTGATTTCTATCTTATCCAATCTTTTCTTTATTTCTACTTTCCCGAGTTTAGAAATCTCTTCTAATCTGGATCTGTCTAAATGAGAAAACTTTTCTATTTGTCTTGCATCCAAATCAGATATTTTCTTTAGCTTTTCTTCGTCCAAACCAGTCATCTTTCTTAGCCTGGTTTCTTTGACATCAGTTAATCTTGTAATTTGCTCCTGTTTTAAGTTTGATAATTTTTCAGCTTTATTCTTGTGTAATTTACTGACTCTTTCCAGTTTTTCTTTTTTCAAATGCTTGAATTTTTCGACTTCATCTTTCTTTAGACTCTTTAATCTGTCTAATCTTTCTTTCTTTAAGTCTCCAAACCTTTCAAGCTCTTCTTTTTTCAGGTCTTTGAACTTATCTAAATCTTCTTCTTTTAATCCTTTAAATCTGTCTAGACGATCTTTTCTCAAGTCTGTAAATTTTCTTTCTTTAAGGAGATCTTCTTTCTTTACTCTAATTGCTACAGGCTTTGGCCTGTCTTTTTGCGCATCTTTAGCTGTCTTTAATCTGTCTTTTTGTTGATCTTCAAGAGCTTTGAGCCTGTCTTTCTCCCTGTCTTCTAGCCTTTTCTGCTCGTCATCCTGGGCAATAGAAATAGGAATTAGGCTAATAAGAAATAATGCTAATGTTAATACAGTAACCGCTTTTTTCATTAGGAGTTGGAACTATGTTTATGATTTATAAATTTTTGGTTTTAGTTTCATTATCAAGTTTAATAGCAGAATCAAAAACCTTATAAATCTGGACTGTTTTGGTATTTTTTAGGGGGTGTAGTCTATTGTCTGCTGAGAAAGAAGTAGTTAATTTCTGGCTTAACAGGAAAGGATATTTTACCGTTAATAATCTTAAATCCGGCAATAAAGATGTTGGAGTTCTGGCTTTAAAGTTCGATAAAGGGGTTTTGACACATATAATGCATGTAGAGGTTACCTGCTCAATAACTGGTTTTAGTGAACAAAATAGTTCTATGGGGAAGGTTATCGATGAGAAATTTGATGACAAAAACATTACTGCTGCTATAAAAAAATATACCAAGGATATGAGCAAAGATGTTGAAATAGAAAATGTTGTTGTTCTAAATTCTCTGCCAAAGGGCAAGGATGGAATAGTAAGGAAGTTAGAGAAAAACGGCATAATAACTGTTGAGTTTGAGGATATACTATCAGATGTAATGAAAGAGCTAAAGACAGAATATTTCAAGAATGATGTCATAAGGACAATGCAGATTACAAAGTTCTTGCTGATGTCAAATCCAAAAAAGTTTGTGAATGTTTTGTATGATACTTTAAGCCAAGGGAAAAGAAAGGAATTCTTAGCAGAGTTGTTGAATAGGGATGATGTGATACGGGAGTTTAAACAAACGAATGAAGAAAGATTGGCTTTGATTCTGAAAGAATCCTCAATAAAGCCGGAGAAATTAGCAGAGATTCTGGAAAAAGATGTTCTAAACAGAAGAACAAGGAAGCCTTTTGTGGAATCTTTGATGGAACAAAAGAGGATAGGAAAAGTGTATAAGAAAAAAGCTGTTGGGAGAAAAGAAACATCTTTGAAGAAGTTTTTTGGTTAGGATAATATGGATAAAAATCAATCTTTGTTGATTGCTTCTGTTGTTTTTGGTATAGTCGGTTTTTTGCACTTATTGAGATCTGTATTTAGCTGGGAGATGGTTATTAGTAATTTTAATGTTCCATTGTATTTTAGCTATATTGCTGTTATTGTGTTGGGTTATTTGTCATGGAGTATGTATAAAGCCAGTAAGAAATAATATTTTATTTAACCAATCCCGAAGCAGCCTTTACAGCCCTTTCTGAATATTCTAAAGCACGTTTTTCAGCTTGTTGGTATGTTACCCTAGGACCTATTACTCCAAAACCTATCGGTTTGTCATATTCCAAAGAAAGGTCTATCAGTTTCGGTGCAATGCTGTTGACAATTATCTTATCATGTCCGGTTTCTCCATGGATTACGGCTCCTAAAACCACTATTGCATCGATTTCTTTGTCCTTGATTAATTTTTTTGTTGCAAAGGGTATTTCAAATGCTCCGTGGACATGAATTTTTTTTACGACTTCAGCTTTCAGAGATCCAGCTACTTTTTCTGCGTTTTCCTCCATCTTTGAGGTTATTTTCTCGTTAAAATCTGATATAACTAAGGCTAATTTTTTCATTTTAGATATTTATAGGGCCTTCATCTTCTTTTCCCTGTCTTTTTCCTGTACCGGCATCTTTTGTTAGGGCTGTTTTGCTTTTTAATAATTCAATTGCATTTAAGGCGTGTTTTTCTGCCCTGTTTTTTGCTATATTGTATAACTCTTTATCATCGCTTGTTTCATCCATATGGACAAATACTTCTATAATATGCTTGTTTGCCATTAGCTGCGCTGTTTGTATTCCAAGAGAAGCTTCATGAGAGCACTGCTTATCTATTGGCTTCGCTCCTGCCATGCCAAATGCCATGACAATATCACATTTATATTTTTCAAAAAGTAATTTGCACGCTACCGGAAGGTCCTTCATTCCAGGAACTGTATAGCGCTCTATCTCATGGTTTGAATTTCCTTCTATTGTTTTTATGGCAAAGTCTGCCATGTTTATCCTTGCAAAGCACGTATCAGCAATTCCTATCTTCATTTGTGCGTACCCTCACACCAGGGTATTGGGATTGCACGTACCCGTGCAACAGTGTGCAGTGCTTTGCACT
>CAYXZV010000014.1:0-3414 GCA_964469645.1 uncultured Methanosarcinales archaeon
AAAGATTCCCAAAGCGCATAAAGAATGTAAATACTGTGAATGGGCAGAAGAATCAAAGTAAAGTTTATAAAGGACTATTCCTATATATTACTGGTGGTAAGAATGAACAGAAAAGAAAGGGATGAACTGATTGAACAAGATATAAAAGATAAAAACTCAACGTTGTATGGCCTTACAAAAGAAGACGTCAAGAGATTATGTAATAGATTAAAATATGCATGGTAAAGTAAAGTTTTTATAAACTATTTTTAGACTTAATCCAGAATATGCTTAACAATAAATTCATCCTAAAACTAATCCTAATCCTTTCTATTACCGGCATAATAAGTAATGTTCTTGATGCTGGAACAACTTATTTTGCTTTGCAGAAAGACGGAACTTATGAAGGAAATCCATTAATGAGATATATTATTGATAATTTTGGATTTGCAGGATTTTTTGTTGTAAAATTGGCATTTATTTACATAATTTTTCCATATAAATATTGTCCTTTATATTATTACATCAAGATTATAAAAAATAGAACATTTAGTCTTACAGTAATGTTGATTCTTTATCTATTTCTGAATCTTTGGTTTTGGAAGTTGGCTTTGGGTAATCTTATACATATAATTTAAATCAAAAACCACTCCAGTAACGCATACGGTGGCTTAAAAACTCTCGCTTCGCTCGCCTAATGTTGTTCGTTACGCATCCTTTTTACTCATACTCAATCGTAGCAGGAGGTTTCTGGCTTATATCATAAACAACCCTATTAACGCCTTTAACCTCATTAAGAATTCTGGAAGAAATCTTTTCTAGTAACCAATCAGGCAACCTAGCCCAATCTGCAGTCATTGCATCTATGGAAGTGACCGCTCTTAATGAAATGACATACTCATAAGTCCTGGCATCTCCTTTTACTCCAACTGCCTTAACAGGAAATAAAGCAGCCAAAGCCTGCCATACTTCATCATAATGATTAGATTTCTTCAATTCCTCGCGAAAAATATCATCTGCTTCTCTTAGTATAGAAACTCTATCCTTAGTAACCTCTCCAAGTATTCTTATGGCCAATCCAGGTCCTGGAAATGGATGCCTCCTGATTATGCTTCCGGGTAATTTCAACTTCTTACCTAGTTCACGAACTTCATCCTTATACAGGTCTTTCAAAGGCTCAATAACTTTCAACTTCATCTTCTCAGGTAAAGTTACATTATGGTGGCTTTTGATTTTAGAAGCTTGATTAGAAGTTTGTGCAGATTCAACTCTATCCGGATAGATAGTTCCTTGCCCTAAAAACTTTATACCGCGATGCTTCTTCTCTAACTCCAAAACTTTCTTTTCAAAAACCTCAATAAACGTAAAACCAATTATCTTTCTCTTCTCTTCAGGATCTGTAACTCCTTTAAGCCTTCGTAAAAACAATTTAGATGCATCCACAAAATAAAAATGCTCAAAATTTAATTTTTTAAACCTATCCCTGACAGTTTTACCTTCATTCTTCCTTATCAGCCCATGATCAATAAAGACACAATGCAAGTGAGAACCAACAGCTTTGTGCACCAGAACAGCAGCAACAGTGCTGTCAACACCACCTGATGTGCCCATTATGACACTATCTGATTTAACCTCTTCCTTAACTTCCTTAATCAGTTTAGATGCCAGATTAACATTCCAGTCTTTCTTAGCTTTACAAATATCAAAAACAAAATTCTTTAGTATCTGCATGCCTTTCAAAGTATGAGCAACTTCCGGATGGAACTGAACTCCATATAATTTCCTAGCTTTATTCTCAACAGCAGCTATTGGGCATGTGTCTGTCGAAGCCAACACATCAAAGCCCTTAGGTAACTTGGTCACTAAATCACCATGTGACATCCAGATCTGCTCTTTTTTCTTTAAACCTTTAAGCAATGTACCATTAGCCTTAACCCTTAATTCTTTCTTGCCATACTCTTTCAATTTTCCAGGTAAAACTTTCCCATATTCCTTACCAATAATTTGTAGACCATAACAAATCCCTAAAACAGGAATTCCCAAAGAAAATATCTTCTTGTCCAGTAAAGGACTATTCTTTGAATAAACCGAAGCAGGACCACCAGATAATATTATTCCAGCAGGATTTAATTTTTTAATTTCATTGACAGAAACATCATACGGCACTAATTCTGAGAAAACTCCTAATTCTCTAATTCTTCTATTTATCAGATGCGCTACTTGCGATCCGAAATTTATTACAACTATCTGTGTCATTTAGGTACATATTAAGTCTAACTTATCCTCATCCAAAGCTTTTCTTACTTCCATAGCAATCCTTTCGCCTACTGAAATATTATTCTTATACAAGTAACCTGTATAAGGTGTAAACATAGTTCCTGGGCTTCCGGGAATCCTCATGGAAACATCAAAAATAACAATATCTTCCTTACCTTCATCAGCAACTATAGCACCTTGCAACGCAAAAGGCCCAATAATCCCTGGCTTATTCAATTTTTTAGTTGCTGAAACAAACTTCTCCCCAATATCAAATATCTTCTCCAATAGACTTTCCTTAACTGTAACAGCATAATGCCCGGTTTCTATCATTTTCGGCTTTACAAATTTCAAAGCAGCCAGTTGATCTATAGCAGGCATCCTAATCAATCCATCCAGATTTGTCTGTCTCCTAGTATCAGTTCCCATCAACTCTAATTTATCATCAACAGGGCTATAAAAGAAATTAAAATTCACATGAGCCCCTAAAGCATATTCCTCAATTACTGCTTTCTTCAAACCTTCCTTAGTTATAATTTTCTTCATCAACAATTCATCAGATTTAGACTTATAACTCTTATAATTATTAGCCAAAAAGAAAGCCCTTTCATACCCCCTTTTAGCCTCAGCAACCTTAACAATGACAGTTCTATCAATTTTCTTGGCATTACTAAAAATCTTAGGGATCCGAATACCAGCTTTCTGCAAGATATAATATTGATTCTTAGGAACATCTCTTTCCTCAAGCTTCAACATACTCCTTGTCCCCAATATCGGAACCAAAAACTTATTCTCAATATCTTTAAAGTTACAGTACACCCAGAAATACCTATTGTGCATGAATATGGTGTTCAGTTCCAGTAATCTCCTCTGGACTTCTTTCTTGACAATATCCTTGAACTTATCCACTAAAATAATCTCATCTATAATACCTTTATCTCCATCAGTTTTATAATATTTCTCATACGTTTTCTCACGACCTTTCTGGCAAACAACTACTGTCCTGAAACCATTTAATTTTGCACCCCTACAAACATCCAAAGCACTATGGCCTCCAAGAGTCCCAATAGTGATATCTCCATCATATTTGCTAAGTATTTTTTTAATGGTTTCTTGAGTTATCATTTTTTTAATTTTTTATGAATTTTAATTATTATTTTCAATGAATTTTATTTTTTA
>CAYXZV010000014.1:3514-26340 GCA_964469645.1 uncultured Methanosarcinales archaeon
TTATTTTTTAAAATCAATTTATTTTTAATTATTGTTTTATTTGATTATATTATTGAATTATTATTTTATTAGTATTGATTCATTTTTGATTGTATTATTTGTTTATTGTATTTTTAATTATTGATTTTTTTAATGAACCTTTTTTTTATTGAACTACCCCAATATCTTCCCCAATTTATTCCCTTTAATAGCAACCTTAATCTCTCTGGCAATCCTACGCCCAGTAGACATTGGCTCATTATATTTAAGCGCAGTATAAGGACTCCCTTCAATATAAGGATTTGTTCCAGCAACAATCCTGGCAGATATTTCAAAAACAAAAATCTCTTCTTCAGGTGTCATTATAGCTTCCAGGCAAAAAGGTCCCCATAATCCGCCTTTTACAATCTTCTTGCTTTCTTTGATTACATTCTCACCCATATCAATAATCCTCGGCAAGAATGATTCACGGACAACAATCGGTATATTTCCGACAATGACATAGCTTGGATCAACTTTCGGCAACGCCATCTGGTCTCTGGCAGAAACTCGACCTAAACTATCTACGTTACTCTCATACCTTTTATCAAAACCCATAACCTCTAATTCATTATTCAAAGGACTGTAGAAATAATGGATGAACATCGGTACTCCAACGATATATTCCTGTATGACATAACCTTCATCACCCTTATGCCCTTTAATTTTCTGCTTAAAGTCTTTCTCATTCTTAGCCAGAAAGTAACCTTTTCCTCCTTTAGCGCCATGAAACTTAACAATAACAGCCCTATCAATATCCTTGGGATCATCAAATATCTTAGGAACTTTTAATTTAGATTTCTTAAGCCATTTCCTTTCTATATTTCTGTTGGCTTCATGCCTTAATATATTCTTGTTGCCGTAATAAGGTACTTTAAAGCCCTCAACAGCATCAATTCCCAAATAAGTGATCAGAGAAGCATGTGGAATAAAGATGACATTTTTCTTAATAAGCTTATCCTGTACTTTCATAAGCTCATTATAATCTTTAATAGTTATTATCTCATCAGCAACATTGAATAGCTTATATGGCTTCTCTCTACCTTTCAGACATATAGCTATAGTCTTAAAACCCTCGTCGTGCGCTCCTTTAAGTATCTGTAATGCAGAATGAGATCCTATTGTTGCTATCTTATAATTTTTTTGAATAACCATATCAGAGGGGGGTTTTAGGGCTATATAAAGGTTTCGGAAATTGATGTAAATAATCGTCTAATAAGAAAATTGCAATTATTTTAATTAGGGGACAGATGAGCATTTGCTATTGCATTTGTCATTGCCATGAACTGGGGATATCCTGGTTGGGACTCAAGTTGCTTTAAAGGAGCAAAAGCTTCTTCTTGCAGCCAGTTGTATAGGGAAGGATCAAAAGTTAGAGCTCTTTCTAATTTACTATATGCATTTTTACCCTCTCCTAGCATTGTCAAAGCAAGCGCTAACTCAAGCAATCCATCCGGAGAAAGAGATTTTTCCTCATTTGAAAGGACATAAAAAGCATCTTCATATCGTCCAGATCTGTTATATACAAGTCCAAGAAGTCCAGCTGTTCTGCCATTCATTCCATCTATTACAACAGCTTCATTAGATGCCGCCTCTGCATCTTCAAGATCATGAGGGTTTGCATTGAAATTTACATAATCTACAATAAGATCCACAAGATGTGACCTACGTTCTTGTTCTGCCTTTTGCCAAGCTCGCTCAACTAATAAACTTGTTTGATCCTCACTTTGATGTGCAAACGGCAGAGGATAATCAACTTCCTGTGTTATAAAACCTCTTGATTGGAGTTCTCGGAAAACATTTTCACCCCGCACAAACTCAAAATATTGACTATTTGAAAAAGGTCCGCCATATCCTAATTGCGCAAGCCTTTCCAATGAAAACAATGTTCGGTCCCTCATCCCCTGGCTAGAGTACACAACAGTAGCAGTATATTGTGCTTCGGGATCATCTGTATAACCAGCAAGACAATCAGTCTGCATTAAAGCTTCTTTTGTATTTCCAAGAGTCAGATGGATAAGTGCTTTATGTCTTGCAATCTGAGCCTCAACTATAGCAATCCCGGAGGAATCATCGGAAGATTTATTCTCACTTGTTTGAGACCCTTCACCATATTGACCTTGCCCCTCACTCATACTAATTATTCTGTCAACAAGTGGATCTTTTCCTCTCAAGACCTTAGGATCTGCTTTAATGTCTACACTTTCTTCTAATGGGCCAAGGTCACTCTCAAAATCTACTATCGAGGCTATGTTTTCCTGTGTGTCAAGCCAGTTTAATAGTGTTAAAGCAACTTCAGGTAAACCTGTACTATGATATTCTGTAGCACTATCAAGAAGGGAAGAGTGTCCTGCTCCAAGAGCACTTTTCTCAGCTTTTTCACGAAAAGCTGGAAACTTCAGTTCAAAATCTTCTTCGGATACCATATGCATAATGAGGTATACCGATTCAATTTTTAAATATTTCCAATTACACTAAGAATTACTTCAACCATTTATTATCTTACTAACTTCCTTAGTCTTCTTTTCCATCAATCTCTTAGAATCAGCTTCCAGATTCAACCGAAGTAAAGGCTCAGTATTCGAAGGTCTGACATTAAACCACCAATCATCAAAATAAACACTGACACCATCCATCGTCATAATCTTTTTAGGGTTTAATTTCTTATAATAATCTTTGATTTCTTTCATCTTCTCGATTTTATCTTTAACCTCAAAATTAGTCTCTTCAATCTTGAAATAAACCTCAAATTCTTTCAAAAGCTCTGATAATGTTTTGTTTTCTTTGCTGACAATTTCAGAAACAATCAAGCTCGCAATAATCCCTGAATCAGCATTGAAATTGTGCTTAAAGTAATAATGCGCACTGTGTTCACACGCAAATATAGCATTTTTCTTTCTCATTGTATCTTTGATATAAGAATGGCCGACTCTTTCAATCAAAGCCTTCCCGCCATATTTCTTTATAGTTTCAGGAACAATTTTGCTATTAACAAGGTTATAGATTATTTTTTCATTTTCACTTAGGATATTTTTTATAATCAGTGCAGATATTAATGAACTGTTAACTACATTACCTTTCTCATCAACAAAAAAAATCCTGTCAGCGTCACCATCAAAAGCAATCCCAAAATCACACTTTTTTTCTTTAACAGTTTTCTGCAATTCTCTCAAATTCTCATACTTGGAAGGATCAGCAGGATGATTCGGAAAAGTCCCGTCCAGCTCAAAATACAAAGGAATAATTTTCACTGGCAATTTGCCATACACCAAAGGAATAACCTTGCCTGCCATCCCATTTCCGGCATCAACAGCTATTTTCAATTTACTTATCTTGCCTTTATGAATAAATGAAAGAACATGCTTTACATAATCGTTAAGGATATTTTTTTTAGAAGTCTTTCCCGTTTTATTATTTTTTTTAAATTGTATTTTTTCCGCCATTGTTCTTATTTTTTGCAATCCTGTATCTTCATTGATTGGAACAGCCATAGACTTGCAGAATTTAATTCCATTATACTGCTTTGGATTATGGGAAGCAGTGAACATTACTCCAGCTTTCCGTAAAAAACCAGAAGCAAAATACAATCCATCCGTACTGACAGTACCGATATCAATCGCATCCGCGCCAGAATCATTGACACCTTTCATGAAAGCCTTGGAAAGCTTAGGAGAAGAAATCCTCATGTCATACCCAACAACAACTTCTTTGCATTTAAGAAAAGAAACAAAAGCCCTACCTATCTTATACGCAACACCTTCTGTCAGGTCCTTGCCGTAAACACCCCTAACATCATATGCCTTGAAAATTCTAGATAGCATTTTAATAAATTACCCTACTTTACCCTTTCAGCAGCCTTTCCTATATGCACTATTACAAAGACAGCGACTATTGTGACAACAACTGCATAAATCAACATTGCAATTACATTATTCTCAGGAGAAGGAAATACTTGCTTGAAGATTGCCTTTATTGTGTCATTCCATGCAAGAGCTGCAACTAAGCCGAATGCAGCCGTCATCAAAGTATTAAGTTTTTCAACTATCTCTTTTTTCACTTACATCACCTACCTTTCTTCAAGAAACTTCTCATTACACTCCTGCCTGCATAAGTCCATAATCACAAAATCCTCTTCAAGGACAGAAGCGCAGACAGAGACACATTTGTTGTATTCTACCTGATTATCAACCTCTTCAGTTGCACAACCAGCTGAAAATATTAAAACCATTAAAAAAACCAGCACGAAAAAATTATTTGCCTTCATCATAAGGGCTAACACCCGTCCATTTTTTCTTTGCAATCTCGCACCTTTCAGGAATGCTGACATCAAACCATTGTCCTTCTGTGATAAAGCCTCTTAACCTGCCCTGTTCAGCAAGCTTAGGGAAAATATCTCTCTCCAGCATTGCATAGCCGCTAGACACCATATCAATTACTTCTGGCTCTAATATGTAAAAGCCTGCATTTATTAAGTTAGAGATAGGCTCATCCGTCTTTGGCTTTTCCACAAATTCCAGGATCCTGCTTCCGCTCATCCTTGCTACACCATAATGGCTGGGATCCGTTGTTGTCGTCAAAGCTATAGTTGCTAAAGCATCTTTTCTTTTGTGCAGCCTGAACATCCTCGGTATGTTAACAGTTTTAAGATCGTCACCATTCACAACAATAAAGCTGTCCTTCAGTTGGTCTTTTATTAATCTTAATGGGCCGGCAGTTCCCAGTTTCTCTTCCTCTTCTATGTAGTCTATGTTCATAGAAAACTTGCTTCCGTCACCATAGTAATCCTCAACTTTTTCCTTCATATGGCCCACGCTTAAGATTGCATCCCGTATTCCATATTTTTTCAACAGATCAAATAAGTGCTCCATAACGGTTTTGCCATGGATTTCCAGCATGGAATAAGGCATTTTTGAACTCGACTTTGATTTTCCACCAATAAGAATAACCGCTTTCTCAGGCCTGTAAGTCCCAAGAGCTTTTGTAAGAAATAATTCTATCTGCTGGCTTCTGTTCTTTATTATGCTGCCGTCTACTCTCTTATCTATCTGTTTTATGAGTTCACTGTCCAGTGTTATGGTTATTCTTTCTTTCATTTTTAACTCTTATATATGCTCCTTAAAAATGAAAGCTACGAACTCTAGTGAGTATGCCTTCATATGTAGAACGAAGTCCTTTGAATGTTTTTAATATTTTTGTTTTTCAAAGTTATGAAAATTTTTGAATGAAAAACAAAAATTACAAACGTCCCAGAGGGATACAGGAACGTTAGTGATTGTATTAGTGAGTATATTTTTCTTTTTACATTGACATATACAAGTCACGCCAAAAGAATGTATAGTCGCCTTCTGGTGGTTCCATATCGTGGGCACGAGAACTATAAGGGTATACCTTTCTCATTTTATCACTAACTGCTTGAGATAAATCTTCCGGAAACGGTATTGTGGGATCTACAGAGTGAATTCCAATTGATCCAAAAGAACAACCATCAGGATTAAATTGCACAAAAGCTTCCCTCTCTAACCCGTCTTCTAAAAATTTAAAACGTTGACTTACACCATTTTGTGATTGTATTGGAGTATCTACAATGGTAACACCCTCTAAACCCTCTAAAACTTCCCTCATTCTTACTATCGCATCTAATATTACCATTGTAAATTTAACTTGCTTTTTTTGTCTGAAAGTTTGTAAGAACATTAAATTTGCTTTTTTAATAAAGCAATCTACCGAAGTGCATCTTTATGATGCGCCCCTTCTTGGAGAACGCTTGTGACTACAAGTTGCTTGGAATCAGGAATGCCTATGACTATAAGTTCCCCGGAATCAGGATTAGGAGAAAGACTAACGGAGTAACTGTGACCCATGAATCTAGCCCAGTCTTGCCAATATCTATTATTACCTTCCCAAGATCCAGCCCCTCTCTCCATTAAATCCATAAAATCTTCATCTGGTAGTGAGTGTTCATCTAGAGGAATAAAGTTTCCGTCATAATCTGTCACTGCCCAATATCCTAAAGATTGTTTTCCTCTAGGACCATCTCCTCTGGCTGTTAATGCTAATACCTTCTGATCTTCTGAGAGCATCTGATCTACTAATTCGAGTACATTCCCTCCTTGGGGCAGTTCTTCATCATACTGAACCCCAAGTCTAACTGTGGCAACGTCAAGTGTAAGATCTTTAGTACCTGGAGGTAAACCTCCATATCCCCTACGAGGTTGATATGGCATGATTCCCTTTAAACGTCCATTTGGATCTGCCACCATTCTTTCAACAAGTCCACCCAGTTCATCACCCTTGAAACACAGGCTATCGATAGCCATTCTATCCAAATAACCAATAACTCCTGGTGTGCTTGTATAAGATATCGGTGTTTCTACCATTTTAATTATTCTGGTAAACCTGAACCGTCTTGACCAGGGCCATTGCCATCAATATCTAATCGATAAGATTCAGATCTCCCATACAAAGGTACTGTTCTTTCAGCATCAAGTGCTAGTTCTCTATCTGCTAACCCTCGGTCGTCCCAATATTTATTAGTATTAGGAAAAGGACTATCGCCGTTAGGATCCTCCCTTGTATCAACCAACATCCTCATTTCATCAAATGAAACAGGATACCCAGTTCCTAAGGCACCTCGTAGAAATTCCGAAGACACTTCCATCTTCCTTACTTGTGTCCCTAAATCATCCATTATAATCAGTTTTTATAGCTCATATTTAAACCTTTCTATTTTAGTATGATAAAGTATGATGATACGGAAAGATTTATATATGATGTCAATTTCACTTTCTATATAGGGTGGTTATTGTGGATAGAAATCTAGCTTTGGAGTTTGTACGTGCAACAGAAGCCGCTGCTCTAAGCTCTGCAAGATTCATGGGCAGAGGAGATGAAAAAGCTGCTGATAAAGCTGCAGTAGAAGCCATGAGGAAGATGTTCTCAGTTGTGTCTATAAAAGGCACCATAGTCATTGGAGAAGGTGAACGTGACAAAGCTCCTATGCTTTACATTGGTGAAAAAGTAGGTTCCGGCAAAGGCTTGGAAGTTGACATTGCTGTTGATCCATTGGAAGGAACTACAATAACAGCAAAAGGCACTAACAATGCTATTACTGTTTTAGCATCCGCTCCTAAAGGCCATTTATTCCATGCTCCAGATTTATATATGGACAAAATAGCTGTCAGCAAAGAAGCCAAGGGTGCAATAGATTTGGATGCTTCAGTAAAAGAAAACATAAACGCAGTTGCTGCCAAGCTTGATAAAAAGTGTGAAGACATAACTGTAATAATTCTTGAAAGGGACAGACACAAAAAACTGATAGAAGAAGTAAGAAAATGCAATGCACGCATCAGATTAATTGGAGATGGTGATATTGCAGGAGGAATAGCTCCTTCTATACCTGATTCAGGTGTTGACATGTTGATGGGAATAGGCGCTGCACCTGAGGGTGTGATAACAGCCGCTGCTCTTAAAACATTTGACGGTGATTTTCAGGGAAGATTAAAGCCAAGAAATGATGAAGAGATAGCAAGAGCAAAAAAGATGGGAGTTAAAGATATAAACAAAAAACTTAAGATTAACGATCTTGTCAAAGGAGATAAAGCAATATTTGCAGCTACCGGCGTGACCGACGGTACAATCTTGAAAGGGGTAAGGTACACTCGCGAAGGTGCAACCACACATTCTATTGTTATGAGAGCAAAAACAAAAACAGTAAGGTTCATTGAAGCGCATCATAATCTCAAATTCAAGCCATTGAAATTTTAGGGTGATAATTATGTCAGACGAACTTAAACAAACAATAAAGGACATGGTTGTTATAGGCAAAGGTATTCTTGCAGCAGATGAATCTGTAAAGACAGCAACTAAAAGGTTAGCTTCTATTAATGTAGAGTCAACAGAAGAAACCAGAAGGCAATACCGTAATTTAATCTTAACAGCTCCGGGAATTGAAAATTCTATTTGTGGTGTTATCTTATTTGAAGAAACTCTAAATCAAAAAACAGACTCAGGAGTTCTGTTTCCGGAACATCTTGCTAAATTAGGCGTAGTTCCTGGAATTAAAGTAGACCAAGGTCTTGTAGATCTGGAAGGCTCTCAAAATGAGCAATACACTCAAGGTTTAGATGGTTTAGGAGAACGCTTGGAAGAATACAAAAAATCCGGTTGCAGATTCACAAAATGGCGTGCAGTCTACCCAATCTCTGAAAACACTCCAAGTGACGCATTAATCAGTAAAAATGCAGAAAACCTTGCAAAGTATGCTAAGGTTTGCCAGGAACATGGCTTTGTACCTATAGTTGAGCCGGAAGTTCTTATTGATGGCAATCATTCAATTGATAAATGTCAGGAAGTTACTGAAAAAGTCCAGTTAGCAGTATTTGAGGCATTAAAGAAAGAAAATGTTGCATTGGAATTTACAATTTTAAAACCAAGCATGGTTATTTCAGGAAAAGAAGGAGAAAATCGTGCTGATGTGCAAGAAGTCGCTAAGAGAACTATAGAGACACTGAAAAAAACAGTTCCAAAAGAACTTCCAAGCATTAATTTTCTTTCAGGAGGTCAATCACCTGAAGAAGCAACTGCTCATCTGAATGCGATGCATAAGTTGGGAGAAGAGTTGCCATGGTATGTTAGTTTTTCTTACGCACGTGCATTGCAAGGTCCGGCATTAAAAGCATGGCAGGGCAAACAAGAAAATCTTGCACTCGGTCAAGAGGCTTTTATAAAACGCGCTAAACTAAATAGTTTAGCGACCAAAGGAGAATATACAGAGGACATGGAAAAATGATAAAAGTAGGAATAGTTGGGTATGGTACAATAGGAAAGAGAGTAGCAGACGCTGTAACTTTGCAGAAAGATATGAAACTTGTAGGTGTAACTGGACACAGTTATAATTACAAGATGGAAATAGCCAAGATGAAGGGCTACAAAATTTATTCAGCAGATGGTACGGAAGAATTTTCTAAGATGTGTTCAATTTCAAAGAAAGATTGCATAGAGCCAGCCGGTAACATGAATAATTTACTGGATGAAGTCGATGTTATAGTTGATGCCACTCCTAAAAAAATCGGTAAGGAAAACAAGGAAAAATATTATCTGCCAAGAAAAATAAAGGCAATTTTCGAAGGCGGAGAAAAACACGAAACAGTAGATGCAAGCTTTGTCGCCCAATGTAATTATGATGAATCATTGAACAAGAACTTTGTTCGTGTTGTAAGCTGTAACACAACAGGATTATGCAGGACTTTGAATCCATTGAACCAGAATTATGGGATAGAGAGCGTCCACGCTACAATGGTCCGTAGGGCTGCAGATCCATGGGACATAAGGCATGGTCCAATTAACTCCATAGTTCCTGTTTTAGAGCTACCATCACATCACGGTCCTGACGTGCAGACAGTACTGCATGATGTAAATATCTTTACAACAGCGATGTCTGTCCCGACAACTTTGATGCATATGCATTCTTTGATAGTAGACTTAAAGAAACAAACAACTGCCGAAGATGTTCTGGATCTTTTCAGAAAAACTACCCGTGTCAGAGTGGTAAGAAACGCAGAAAAAGTGCGTTCCACAGCTGAAGTCATGGAGTTTGCAAAAGACCTTGGAAATGCAAGAGGAGACATGCCTGAAATATGTGTTTGGGAAGAAGGCGTTGGAGTTACAGACAAAAAATTATTTTATCTACAGGCAATCCACCAGGAATCTGATGTTGTTCTGGAAAACATCGATGCTATACGTGCCATAACCGGATTTAAAGATGGAAAAAAATCAATAGAGATGACAAATAAATCTATGGGTATTAATGGGTTTTAGAAAATTAGAATTATGATTAAACTTAGAAGGGGATGATGATGAGAATAGGGGTTGTAAAGGAAATCAAAGACAAGGAAAACCGGGTTGCTCTGACACCTGAAGGGGCAAAAAAATTGATAGAAGCAGGAAATGAGGTCATTGTAGAAAACAATGCAGGATCAAACTCCGGTTTTGAAAATAGTGAGTATGAGAATGTTGGAGCAAAGATCGTCAGAGTAGAAGAAGCATGGGACACAGAGATGGTGATAAAAGTCAAAGAACCTATAGATCCCGAATATAAATTTCTAAAGGAACAAATTGTCTTTACATATTTCCATCTTGCAGGTGTTACTAAAACACTGACAGAAGCTCTGGTTGATGGTAAAACAACGGCAGTTGCTTACGAGACAATTGAAGGTAACAAAGAAAAATTACCATTGCTGGCGCCAATGTCGGCTGTTGCTGGAAATATGTCTGTTACAGTAGGAAGCTACTATCTTGCAAAATTTAATAATGGCAAAGGAATGCAGCTTGGCACTGTTCTAGGAGAAAAATATGGAAAAGTTGTTGTTATAGGAGACGGTGTTGTCGGAAAACACGCTGCAAAAACAGCTTATGGCATGGGATCAAATGTCTATTTGTTTAGTAGACATGAAGATCGTTTCGACTCATTAAAAAAGGAAATAGGTTCTGAACTTAACTGTGTTTTATCTAATCCAGAAAATATTGCAGAGCACGTTAAAGATGCAGACCTGGTTGTTGGTGGTGTTTTGCTTATCGGAGCAAAAGCGCCTTTTGTAGTTACAGAAGAAATGGTAAAGACAATGCAGCCTGGTTCTGTGATTGTAGATGTAAGCATTGATCAAGGTGGCTGTATAGAAACAGCAAAACCAACAAAACATTCAGATCCAGTCTACGAAATTCATGGAGTGACACATTATTGCGTTACAAACATGCCCGGTGCTTACCCAAGAACCTCAACAATTGCATTGACAAATGCTACACTTCCTTATGCATTAAAGCTTGCAGAAAAAGGACTGGAAGCATTAAAAGAAGATGAAGGTTTAGGAAAAGGTCTTAATACCTACAAAGGTTTCATAACCTACAAGCCCGTAGCAGAAGCTTTGGACATGATGGATAAGTTTAAGGACACAAAAGAATTAATTTAAAAAATTTTATTTAGCTTTCTCAAACAATTCATTGACCTTAGCCCAATTAACGACATTAAACCAAGCTTCTATATAGCCAGGTTTATTGGGGCCATATTTTTTATAAAAACTATGTTCCCAGGTATCCAATCCAAGAATCGGAACTTTACCCTCTGAAATCGGTGTATCTTGATTAGCAGTGCTCATAACAGCTAATTTACCATTATCAATAACTAACCATGCCCATCCTGAACCAAATCTAGTCATTCCGGCATTTGTAAACTCTTCCTTAAACTTATCAAAACCACCAAAAGTTTCCTTAATAGCATCTGCAACTGCTCCACTAGGTTCCCCTCCAGCGTTAGGTGCCATAATCTGCCAAAACATACTATGATTACTATGGCCCCCTCCATGATTCCTCACAGCTGCCCTAATATCTTCTGGAACAGAATTTAAATCCTTAAGAACTTCATTGATATCTTTACCCTCAAGATCAGTTCCAGAAATTGCTGCATTTAATTTATCAATGTAAGCCTGATGATGCTTTGTATGATGTAGCTTCATAGTTTCTTCATCTATATGCGGCTCAAGAGCGTTGTATTCATATGGTAATTTTGGTAATGTATGCATTTTATCTCACCTCAAATTAACTATAGTTAAGTTGGAAAGAAGTTAATGTTTAAATAAGTTTCTATGCAATAACTTTTTATACTAATATACTAGTGTAAAATAAAAAAGAGGTAATAATGTACGATATTGTTATAGGAAGAAACCCAGAAGATACTAAAAAATTAGGTACAGCAGGAACGATATTCATCGGCAAGCACTATGTAAAGATGGGCCGTACTACTTCTTTATCAAATAAGATTTACATGGACGTCACAAAATCCCACGTTGCTTTTGTCTGCGGCAAGAGAGGTTCAGGAAAATCCTACACTTTGGGTGTAATAGCAGAATCAATGCTTGATTTGCCATCAGAAATAAGAAAAAACCTTTCAATCATAATGTTAGACACAATGGGAATCTATTGGACAATGAAGTATCCAAACAAACAAGATGAAGCTTTGCTGGATGAATGGAAATTAGAAGCAAAGCCATTGAATGTAAATATTTTTACCCCAGTCGGATATTACAAGAAATACAAGGAAGAAGGAATACCTACGGATTTTCCGTTTTCAATAAGAACTTCAGAACTTTCAGCGTTTGAATGGTCAGAAGTTTTTGAAATCGACTTAAACACACCATTGGGATCTTTAGTTGAAAGAGTAATTGAAACTCTAAAAGAAAGCAAGGAAAACTATGACCTTGATGATATTATAAAAGCCATACAAAAAGATGATAGATCTTCAAAAGAAATCAAGGACGCAGCAGAAAATCGCTTCTTATCATCAAAACACTGGGGCCTTTTCTCAAAACAAGGCACTTTGATGGAAGATTTAGTCATCCCTGGACAGATAACTGTTTTGGATGTCAGCTGCTACACTCACATTCCTGGCGCGCAAGGACTAAGAGGTTTAGTTATAGGATTAGTTTCACAAAAAATGTTTACTCAAAGGATGATTGCAAGAAAAGCAGAAGAATATGAATCAATCTACCACGAAACACATTTGATTGAAAGGGATGAAGAAGAGAAAAAAGAGCCTTTGATATGGCTTTTCATCGACGAAGCGCATGAATTTCTCCCAAACAAAGGAAAAACAGTTGCTTCCCAGCCATTAATTACGGTGCTAAGGGAAGGTAGACAACCAGGAATCAGCTTAGTTTTAGCAACGCAACAGCCTGGAAAGATACATACAGATGTAATAACTCAATCAGACATTGTTATTTCCCACAGACTAACAGCAAAAATAGACACGCAAGCCTTAGGAGCGATAATGCAGAGTTACATGAGGGAAGGTTTGGATAAGCAATTGAATTATCTTCCAAGGGTAAAAGGAGCAGCAGTAATATTTGACGACAACAACGAAAAAATATATCCTATGAGAGTTCGTCCAAGATACACATGGCACGGCGGAGCAACACCTTCTGTAATGGTTAAGAAAAAGAAGATATTTGAATTCTGATTATTGTACAAAATTTTATAAATGTTGCCTAATCTCTATTATACTATGCCATTTTCAAAATCATTCCCAAAAACCAGTAAAACTTCTACTTACCCTCAATGGGAAGAAGTTTCTTTAACAGAAGAGGAAGAAAAAGCAGTAGAGCAGAAATCAAAGGAAGAGAACATTAAGTTATTTAAGGAATGCTTGGACGATGCTGTAAAGATAATGAAGGAAAAAGACCTTAAAGATTACCAGACTGACATGATACACATCGCAGTCTCTTTGTTTGAGAAGCGCTCCAGCCATGAAGTCTACTGGAAAGAGAACAAAGCAAAAGAAAAGTTTGATGAGATGTTTAATAAGTGATTTATTTCTTCATCTTAGACACAAAATGACTTTTATGCCCTACATACAGCATAGCCTCATCAGGACCGTAAGTCATCGATATCAAAGAAGATACAAACATAAGCACGAAAAACAAAGCAAATGTAAATCCCCACTTGGCACTTATGTCATAGACATAATACGCCGAAATAAGAAAACCCACAATACTTGTGATCATATAGCCGCCTTTTAACGGAGCAACATTGGATAAGTTTAACATTCTATCAACCTCTTTATACTATTATTACACTCAATTTATTTAAACTTAACGAATTTTAACTTATTAATTTGCTTCCTTGCTTTTAAGATGCCTTTATTGAAGTCATTCATGAATTTTTCCATTTTCGAACTTGCAATCTTCTTTAGCTCTCCGGAAGTCATCTTCCCGGATTTATAGTTTTTATAAATCTTATTCAGTTCTTTATCATCCTCAACCAGATGCTGTTTCATCAATTCAAAGACCATATCTTTCTCGATTACTGCGCCTAATTTTCTATGTTCAGCTAAAGTATCCCTGCCTCCACTCAAAGCTCTCATAATTTTCTTATTGACGGATTTAATGTCTTCTGGAAGTTCTATGCAGCTTTCAGGCTTTGATTTTGACATCTTCAAGCCTCCATCAAGAGAAGGCGTATATTTGTGGTAGACAGAAGAAGGCAAAAAGAATTTTTTGTCTTTCATCCTCCTGACAACATCCCTTGTCAACCTAATATGAGGATCCTGGTCAACTCCGACAGGAATTACCCCAGGCATCCTTTCCTTAAATTGCGGATATAATATATCTGCAACCTGAGTCATGGCACCCATTATCTTTCCCGGATCCGCACTACCATAAATCGCTTTAAATTCATTCAAGGTAATCTTTTTAGAGAACTCATAAGCATTATTCATCACTTCCCTATTCTCTGATTGGAAATAAAAATTTGTTTTCTTAATATCTAAACCTAAAGCAACATAAGCAGGAATATGGAAATCCAAAGCCATCTTACGCGCTTTTTCCAGGCTTACACCTCTAGTACTGGCAGCTTCTAAATCCGCAACAAGGATATAAGTTTGTGCGCCATGCTCCTGGAAATATTTAATATTCTCCACAACCATCTTTGTCCCGAAATGAATCTTTTCATTAGAAGGCATTATCCCGCTCAGAACATAGAATTTCTTTTTCTGCTTAATAGCATCAGAAATAATTTTTAAGTCACGACCTGCAAACACAACACCACGCCTCATAATCCTATTAGACTTTGGAAATAATTTAGGATTAAAGACTTCTAACCCAAAATCCTTTATAATCTTCTCATAGTCCTCTACAAGCCCGGAACCCCATGGGTCTATTATTTTTTTAGGCATTTTATATTATTATTTTGATTTTTTATTATTGAGTATTATTTTATTGTTTCATTGAATTTTATTGTTTTTAAATTATTGTATTTTTTATCATTGAACACTATCCAAAACGTCCTTTATAGCCTTAACTTTATCCTCGCTTTTGAAAATAAAAGAACTCACAACAAAAACATTAGCTCCTGCCTTTACTGCAATTGGAGCTGTCTTATCATTAATTCCGCCATCAACCTCTATGTCTAAATCTGGTTTTAATTTCCTTAATTCCTGAACCTTTTCCAAAGCGCTTTCAATGAATTTCTGCCCGGAAAAACCCGGTTCAACTGTCATTATCAAAACCATCTCGACATCATCCAGAACATTTTTTATAGCATCCAAAGGTGTTTTTGGGTTTATTGCAACAGCAGCTTTAATATTATTTTTTTTAATGAATTCTAATGTTTTTTTTAGATTAGAACAAGCTTCCTGGTGCACAGTTATATTATTGATTTTCAAATTCGGATTCGCATCAATAAAACTTTGAATATATTCTTCACTTGGCTCCTCAACCATCAAGTGTATATCCAAAGGAACTTTTGTACCGAACTTCTTCAACAACTCAGCCTGTGGTGTTACATTAGGGACAAAATTATTGTCCATGACATCAACTTGCAATAGATCAGAATGATCTTCCACCTCATTTATTTCGTCCTGCAGCTTATCCTGATTAGCGGATAATATCGAAGGTGCAATCTTTATTTTAGGCATTTTATTTATTATAATTATTTTTGTTATTTTTTATTTCATTGATTATTATTTATTGTAATTGTTTTTGTAAATTCTTTTTTATTTTATTATTGAATATTTTTCATTGTTTTTTTATTTATTGTACTTACTTATTCTTGCAGATAAACATCGCATGATCCCTTTGATACGGCTCAAGATCCCTGTAATCCACTATTGTAAGTTCTTTTTCTAGTCTTTCTTTCACTTCTTTAAATATTTGTTTAGGATACTTTGTCACATCAATGCTTCTTGCCTTTAATGCAATTATAGCATAACCCTCCTTTTTCAAAAATGTGTTAATGTTCTTTAAAAATATATCTACTTGGTCTTTATGCGCAATATCTTGGTAAATGACATCCACCATACTGACCCTTTCAATCAGTTTTTCTATATGGTTTGCACTTTCCAATATAGGAGAAATATTTTTCCTTTCGCTGCAATTAAAAACCAAGTCTCTCATTACTCTCGGAGCAACATCAACAGCAAAGACAAAACCCTCCTTGCCTACAATATCTGAGACATGCGAAACAGTAGTGCCTGAAGCAGAACCAAGATACAGAACAACATCACTCTTTCTCAAAAAAATATTTCTGCAGCCATTCAAAATAGCACTTGCCAGCTTGCTGCCATAAGCATCCCATTCCCTATACTCGATATTATTCTGCTTCACAAGCCTCTCATCATAAACTCTTTTCCCTGGAGCAAGGTTTAAGGTATACAAACTCCTATGTCCTTTTTCTTCATAAACCTCGAATATTTTTGATTTAGTTATCATTTTTGTGCGTACCCTCACACCAGTGTGCAGTGCAAAGCACTGCACAATCAGAGACTGTTTCGGGACGTCGCAGACGTCCCCAGACGCTGTTTTACGGGCGCGTAAAATCTTTGATACCCCGAGACCGCTAATATTGAATATTTAATTTCTCCATAAGTTCTTTCTTCAGCTTATCTCCGATAAACTTCCCTTTGAAATAATCAATCTTGATAGCAATGCTCAACTTATCAGCCAAAGCTCTTGCAGCCTTGCCCTGCATCTTGTCTTTTGATTTTTGGATTAACTGATGCTCATGTATTAATCCAAACTTAGGAGGCAAATTCCTTCTCTTGTTCCTCATGTGCCTGAACAACGCTTTCTCAGCGCCTAAAATCTGTATAGTAGAAGCAGGCATCTCAACTAATCTTCGCATGCTTCCAGCATGATTAATTAATTTACCTGCTATAGTAGGTCCTGCAACCGTAGCGAAATTAGGGCAAGCAACCTTTTCCAGTTCCTTAAGATACTCCTCATAATGTTTTTTCAATTTGTAGAAATTATTGATTTGTGTTGCCAGCAATAATATTGCAGAAACATCCTTTTCTTTCAGGTCAGCACCCAATGAATCCTTTTCATCAACATTTAACTCTTTCAATAACTGTTTTTTCGACTTTCTTGTTATTAAAGAAACAAATTTTTCATGGTCATCAACCTTCTTTGAAATCTCAGGATTATACAAAGAATACCATTCCCTCAGCCTTTTCGACAATAAATTGATGGTTTTGTCAATCTCCTCAATTCCGCTTATTGTCTGTATGATCAACAGATCATTGTTTACAGACTCTTTTATGGAATTCTTGGTGATCTTAAGGTTTTTATTATAAAACTGAGGATAATATTTCTTATTCTTGAAAAATGATAATATGCTCTTGAGGTGATTATCTTTTGATGTTTCCAAATCATGATGTTTTTGCTTTAACTTTTCTTCAAATTTACTTTTTTCCCTAAATTGATCAAGATCTTTGAACAACAATCCATCTACTAATTCTCCTTTATCATCAAAAACAAAGCTTCCAATCACATTCGAAAAAATGAATTTTGCCATTATGAAGGAAAATAGCTATTGACTTTTAAAGATTTAGTTTTTAACATAAAATAGAAATAAATATAAATATACAATATAATTGTGAATATAGAAATAATCAATCAAAAATGACCTTGATTTACATAACCTGCAAGGACGAAGAGGAAGCAGTAAAGATATCAAAACACTTACTGAACAAAAGGCTAATTGCATGCTCGAACATGCACCCCATAAGAAGCATGTATTGGTGGAACAATAAAATAGCAGATGAAAAGGAATTCGTTATAATCGCAAAAACAAAGGAAAAGAACTATAAAACAATAAAAGAAGAAGTTAAAAAACTGCATAGTTATGATGTTCCATGCATCCTTAAGATAAATGCAGAAGCGAATGAAAGCTATGAAAAATGGGTTGATGAGGAATTAAAGTGAGAAAAGGACAGATAACCGGCAATGTATTCACATACATCTTCGCAATAATCATAATCGCACTCATATTGCTTCTTGGCTATAAATATATCTTTGAGACAAAAGAAAACATACAAGAAACAGAACTGATATTGTTCAAAAACAAGCTTACATCAGATATCGAGGCAATAAGCTCTGATTTCGGCTCTTCAAAAACAGTTTCTTATTCATTGCAAGCTGAACTCTGCTTATTTGATTTAGAAAATAAAGAGGATATTATATTCCCTGACGATTTCAACCCATTGATCAAAGACAGCATAAACAGCAACATAAAAAAGAACGCATTCGTATTCAGCAATTCAATCTTCCAATCTTATTACATAGGAGACATTGAAATAGAAGAACAAAATTTCAAATGCTTTAAACCCTCTGCAGGAAAGATTACATTTACCATAGAGGGCACAGGAAATAAGGCATTAATTAATTCTTAATTGTTAGGAATTCCTCCATTGCTTGCAGTGGTTGAGTTTTTTATTTCAATAAAATTTATAAACAACCTTTTAAATAGCTAATCCATGTTCAAATTAGTAAAAGAGGTAAGAGATATTAACAGATTTAGAGAAATTCTTACAGTATTATTTGAGGAAGGATTTGACTTCTTGATAGAAAAAGTAAGGCTTAAGCATAGAGTTCCTGTAACAAAACGTGTAAAAGCAAGAATTGAGAAGAAAAAGAAATTTTCAGTGGAAAAAAGGTTAAGGTTAACCTTAGAAAGATTAGGTCCTACATTCATAAAATTCGGTCAGGTTTTGAGCGTAAGGCCGGATTTAATACCAAAAAGCTACCTAAAAGAGCTTGAAAACTTGCAGGATAAGGTTCCATCTTTCTCCTATGCTATTGTAAGGCAGCAGATAAAAAAAGAGCTCGGAAAAGAGATAGAAGAGATATTCTCAAGTTTTGAAAAAAAACCAATTGCCTCTGCTTCCATAAGCCAGGTGCATAAAGCCACGTTAAAGAACGGAAAAAAGGTGGCAGTAAAGATACAAAGACCTGACGTAAGGAAAATAATGGAAACTGATGTTGAGATAATGTTCTATGCCGCAAAATTACTCGAAAACAAGATCCCAAAAATAAAAAAGTTTTCTCCTGTCAAGATAATCGATGAATTTTCAAAATGGACTGAAAAAGAGCTTGATTTTAAGAAAGAAGCCATTAACGCAAAAATCTTTGCAAGGAACTTTTCAGGAAGTAAAACAGTAAAAATACCTGAAATCCAGGATAATTTAGTCACAAGTAAGATACTCGTGATGGAATTTATAGATGGCATAGAGTTGCACGATCTCAAGCAGATAAAAAAGAAAAAAATAAACCTACAGCCATTGATAAACGACGGCTTTGACGCAATTTTAACGCAAGTATTCATTCATGGATTCTTTCATGCAGACCCACATCCTGGAAATATCCTCATAACCAAAGACAAAAAAATTGCCTTTGTGGACTTTGGCATAGTCGGCCGTTTTGATGAGGATTTAAAGGCAAAATCAATAGATTTGTTCTATGGAGTCATTGAAAACAACCCTGAAAGTATCGTTGATACCCTGATAGATCTAAGTGACACTCAGATAGAAAACAAAAACGAACTGAAGTATGAAATAAGTGATTTACTGCAGCCTTTGCAAAACAGTGAGATAAGCAACGTAAAAGTAAGCAGGGTCCTTGAGGAGATTATGGACATTGCACTAAATTACGGCTTGAAAGTTCCTATGGCTTTTGTTTTATTTGGCAAAACTGTCATCACTTTAGAAGGCATCGCTCTTGAATACAATCCAAAATTTGATCTTGTTGAGAGCTCAAGACCATTCCTGGAGAAATTGGTAAGGCAGAGATACAACCCAATATACCAGTTTAATTCATTTATGAAGAATATGATGAGGTTCAGGAAGTTTGCTGAAGAATTTCCCGACAAGACTTCAAGGGCTTTAGAAAGGATAGAAAAAGGGACTATGAAGGTAGACATAGAAGATACAGATATAAAAACGCTTTCTTTGGAGATAGACAGGTCCGGAAACAGGGTCGCTTACAGCATGTTGATAGCCTCTTTGCTTATTGTAGGGGCTCTGACAATAGACTCTGGAAAACCATTTGTACTAAATGTCCCATTGATACCATTTTTGAGCTTTTCAGCAGCATTTATATTATCATTGATCTTATTGGTTTCAATTTTGAAGGAAAAAAATATTATAAAATAAAGTAGGAGGCAAAATGAAAGAAATAATAAAAAAGAGTTTTTTATTGGGCTTGGGAGCAGCGACATTGACAAAAAACCAGGCGGAAAAAGTGGTAAGAGGGCTTGTAAAGAAAAATGCAGTAACAGCAAAAGAAGGCAGAGATATGCTGAAAAAGATAAAAAATACAGCTAAGGGTGAAAGCAATAGGATAAGGAAATTTGCTGAGAAAGAAGCGGCAAGAGTGACAGGAAAAGTGGGGATTGTATCCAAAGCCCAGGTTAAAAAAGTAAAGAAGAAGTTAAATTCGATAAATAAGGAACTGAGCAGCAGAGGAAAGAAGACTCTCAAAAGCGCATTAAAGCAGCTTTGAAGGTAAAACAATGCCTTTTGCAGTAACCCATGTTTTAGCCAGCATTATTTTAGTGGATCTCTATAGGGATTACTTTGCAAAACATAAGAAGTACTTTACCCTGCATACAATTTTTATTGCTGGCTTTGCAGGCTTGCTGCCGGACATCGACATACCTCTGAACTGGTTCCTTAATCTCATAGGCGCAGACTTAGTTCACAGAACCATTACTCATACACCTTTATTCGCATTGATTTTTTTAATACCTGCAATTTTTTTATGGAAACAGAAAAAACATAAGATTGCCATGTACTTTTTTGTCACTTGTTTCGGGATTTTGCTGCATTTATCTCTTGATTATTTTTTTGCTAGCGATCCGAGTGGTGGAATAATGTTCTTTTACCCACTATCAAATGTGCCCTACGCTCTTAATTTATTGAAAGGTTTAAGTACTCATATTTTTGCAGCCATCGACGCAATAATCTTGTTGCTATGGCTTTACCATGAAGAAATAAAGCACAAGATAAGTGATTATATCTAATTATTCAATTTTAACATCAGCATCTTCTTCTAACAGTTTAACAATACTGGAGAAATCTTCTTCATCTAAACCTTTTTCATGGCCTTTTTGGAATTGCTTGAATATTTCCTTTGTCAATGGCAGCTCAAGATTTAATTTTTGCATTTCTTTTTCCGCAATTTTTAAGTCTTTATGCATAAGCTTAAACAGAAAATGCGGATTAAAATCTCTTTTCATTATGTATGGAACTTTGAATGTACCGACACCATTATTTGCACCAGAATTTTCCAGTACGTCCTTCATAGCATCTATAGGAACTCCATTTTTAAGCCCGAAAATTAAGCCTTCCAGGTAGCTTTCTAAAATTAAGGACTGTGTAAGATTCAACGCATACTTTGCCTTCTGTCCAAAACCAGTTGTACCGCAATAAATTGCCTTTTTACCCATCGCATTCCATAATCCTTCGCATTTGTCAAATATTTCCTTATTTCCACCACCCATGAACAATATCTGTCCACCTTCAGCACCTAGTTTGCTTCCGGTTATTGGCACATCCAGAAATTCAACATTCTTTTCTTTGGCTTTCTCATAAATCTCTTTTGTAAGTTCAGCAGAAGTAGTTCCACAATCAATTAAAATATTTTTTTCATTAATCGTTTGAAAAACACCGTTTTCAGAAAAAAGTACATCTTTTAATGCATCATCATTGGAAACACAGGTAAAGATTACATCTGCTTTTTCAGATAAGTCTTTTGGATTATCCACAATATTAAAATTTTCATGTTTAATTGCTTCTGCCTTTGCTTTTGTCCTATTGAATGCAAAAACATTAAATCCATTTTTGAGAAGATTATCTACCATCCCCTTGCCCATGGTTCCAATCCCTATAAAGCCGATGTTCTCCATTTTATTAATAGAATTTGAAGGGCATATATAAGAATTATTATTTTTTATTTATATTAATCATTGTTTTATTTTATTATTGTACCTTTGAACTTCTTACCATTCAACAAACTCTCAAGATTCTTCAAATTCTTTCCGATAATAATAACTTTCATTTTTGATTTTTCAGCTTCCTTTGTAGCAACAGGATCAAACGGCTTATTCAGGCCGGCTTTCCACTTGCTCCCAATAATTTTCCTAAATTCCTTCCATCCAATATTCTTAATCTTCTTTGCATTTTTATTTTTATTTGGATCTTTGTCATAAACATAATCAACATTACTCATATTTATTACTGTTTTAACTTTGAGGTTTTTTGCCAGTAAAACAGCATCATAATCAGTTGACCATCCAGGTTTCCATCCTCCTGCAATCAAGATTTTCCTGGTGAATTTTACTTTCTTTGTAGGATCCTCAACAATAAGCCTTTCAGCATTCTTCCCGAATATAGCTTTCATGAACCATGCATTGACTTTTGTCGCGTGCACACCCAGCCAATCCAGATATTCATTGCTCTGCTTTGTAACTTTAGAAGCAGCTTTTTGGTAGTCTCTTGCAATCTTTCCACCACCGCAGATGATCACAAACCTATGATCTTTTTTTATGAACTTTTCAATTATTTTTTTAAAATCTTTCAAGAACTTGACATCTATCTTATCCGGAACTATAACAGAGCCTCCTAGAGACAATATAATTGTTTTTGTCATAAGAAAATAACTAACTATCTTTTTTATAAATGTTTTGGAAAAACTTTGTTTTTCTAAACACCTAAAAATGGTACATTTTCCGCTGGTTTCTAAAGGTTCTAACTCCCAATACCAATAAAACTAACACCAACTATAATCAAGACTATCCCAAACCATTTCATAGAATTCATCTTCTCACCTAAGAATTTGACAGACAGCAAACTTACCCAGATGTAAGTCAGAGCTACAAAAGGATACAAGATAGATAAATCACCCCCTTTCAGAGCAGGAATAAAGAGTATGGTACCTATAGCATACAAAGAAACACCTCCAAACAAATGATAATTTGACATTAGAGAT
>CAYXZV010000015.1:0-25795 GCA_964469645.1 uncultured Methanosarcinales archaeon
TCCTAGGGGTTGGTGTGAAAATCGGTGCTTGTGCGTAAATTGCCAAATCAGAACATTCCATAGGATTATGCACTACGACCTGAGCGAAGCGAAGTTGAGAGGAATGCTAAGGCCTCGCACAAGCCGTGAACGCGACGAGCGACTGCGAGTCGCTCGCAATTCACAGAGTTTCACACCAACCTCCCAATAAATAAAAACCATTAACCTAAACCATAGATATCTTAGAATGAAAAAAAGAGGCATATTTTCTGTAATTTCAATAATAATTTTCCTTACAATAATTCAGACTGCCTTTTCAATTTATGAAGAGTCCGTTTATTCCGGATCTGTAGAAGACGGCGATTCTGTCGAGATAGATGGTCATCTTTTTGAATTTGTAATAGAACCTATAAGCAGCAAAGTTGTTGTCAAAATAGATATTTCAGGAGTGATAGTTTCAAACGGCGAATGCAAAATAAAGAGCAATTTTGATATATGCATAAGCAACGTTTCATTTTCTTACAGAAACCTTACAACCTATAGGGATGTATACAAAGCAATAGTAAACATATACCAGATAAAATCAAAGATAGATATAACTCATACTCTTAGCAAAAGCAACATTTTGATAGATGAAGAGGCAGACGCACAACTATCAATAGAAAATACTGCTGATATCGTTGCAGAAGATGTCCTGGCCACAATAAAACTTCCTTCTTCGGTTTTAGCTACGGAACTGGAAGGATGCAAGAAAACTTTTGACAGCATAGTATTCGATGAAGATGTTCATCCCGGCCAGATAAAGACATGCACCTATAAGATAAGAGGCTTGTCAGGAGGTGATTTTGAATTAGCTGCAAATGTGACTTATTTCAACGGGATTGAAAAAGTAAGCGCAACATCCACGACAATAGAGGGCCAGGTGTACAACAGCTCGCTGAAAATAAGCTCCAAGCTCAATAAAAGCAGGTTCGATATAGGTGAAAAAATGAATTTAACGATAAATATCAAAAACATGAATGGAGAGCATGATTTAAGAATAACCACTTTTAGAATAAAAATACCTCAAAATCTTTTGCTCATTAAAAAGCCAAAAGAGGCATTAAGAACCAATGATATATTGAGCTGGAGCGGCAGTCTGTCAACGAATGAAGATAAAGATTTTTTAATCCAATTACAGGCCAAGAGATCCGGAAACCATACCATTGTATCGGAAGCAAGCTACAAGATAAGCAAATTTCTTAGGACTGCAAAAGGTGTATCTAATGTAGAGGTTTATTGTGATTGCCCACACATCTTATATGATTTTTCTGAACAACTCACCCTGCCAGGGCAAAAAACTAACCTTAGGGCTCTTCTTACAAATCCGAGTAAAATCCTCGTCTTTAAAAATATCAAGATTGATTACAATACAAATATTCCTAATGTCCAGGATTTCTCAACTACACATACAGATATAAAATCTCTCGAAAGCATAAAAATTTTTGACTCCCAGGTTATCGGACCAAACATCGATGAATCCTATAACTTTAACATAACAGCCATCTACGAATCAGCAAACCAGATTTTTGTCCAGAGGGAAAATATAATAATAAAAATTCCGGATAAAAAAGAACCGATAATTGAGGAACCGTTGGAAACAGAAGAACAAGAGGTAGTTGAAGAGCAGGTTACAGATACAGTTTTAGGGGACGAAGAAGTTGAAGAAGATACAGAAGAAAGTGAAGAAGAAATTGATGTAGAGGAACCAATTATAACAACAGTGGACTTTGAGAAAAAAAACTCATCGAGAACATACTTATTGATTGCAATAATAGGTGGAATTGCTTTTGTTTTGATTATACTTGCGATATTCAAAAAAAGAGGTAATTACGTAAATAAGGTTGCATATGCAAAGAAACCACAATCAAAAACAACCATAGAACCTGAAAAAAGGAGCATAAAAGAGCTATTACATCTTGATTTATTGAAAAAACCTGATTTCCATAAAGAATCAGAAGGTCAATGGGAAAAGGATGAAGATTATAAAGAGCTGGAAAGGCAGATAAATAGGATAGGAATTTCTCCTGAAGGACAGACAAAAAAAAGTTTATTTGGAAGGTTTAAGAGAAAATAAAAAACGCCGACGCCCGGATTTGAACCAGGATACCCTTGCGGGAATCAGCTCTCAAGGCTGACGCAGTGCCAGATTGTGCCACGTCGGCAGTTACAAAACTATAGAAGTTTATGTTTTATTTAAAGTTAACTAGTATTAGTATTTATTTCTCTCCAAGAACATAAGCAAATATCAACGGCGCAACAATAGTCGCATCAGATTCTATTACGAATGAAGGTGTATCCACAGATATCTTTCCCCATGTAATTTTTTCATTAGGCACAGCGCCGCTGTAGCTGCCGTAAGAAGTTGTGCTATCGCTTATCTGGCAGAAGTATCCCCATAGTCTGCATTCTTCATTAAGATCCTGCTGTATCAACGGAACAACACATATTGGAAAATCTCCTGCTATTCCACCTCCAATCTGAAAAAAGCCTATTGAAGAATTTTTAGAATTTTCCCTATACCAATCAATCAAAAATGACATCTGCTCAAGGCCGGATTTAACGATTTGTATATTCTTGATCTGTTCATTATAATAATTTCTTCCTCTTGTCAGCGCAACAAAAATATTTCCTAATGTAGAATCTTCCCATCCTGGAGTCCATATTGGAAGGTTTTTCTCACACGCTGCTATCAGCCAGGAATCTTTAGGATCAATCTCATAAAATTCTTCCAATGCACCGCTTTTGATTACTTGATACATATATTCATACGGAAAATACCTCTCATTGTTTTCATCAGCTTTCTTCCAGAGCTTGAAAATCTGCTTCTCTATCCTTCTCATTGCTTCCTCTTCTGGAATGCACGTGTCAGTGACACGATTCATATGCTCATCAAACATTTTTTTTTCGTCATCTGCACTCAAATAACGATAATTTGGAACGCGCTTGTAATGCTTATTTGCAACTAAATTGAACAAATCCTCCTCTAAATTTGCCCCGGTGCAGCATATAGCATGGACTTTGCCTTGTCTAATCATCTCTGCCAAGCTTATCCCAAGTTCTGCAGTAGACATAGCTCCTGCCATGACCAGAAACATCTTACCGTTAGAATCAAGAAGCTTGACATATGCTTCAGCAGCATCCACAACAACAGCAGAATTAAAATGCTTATAATTTCTTTTTACAAAACTCTTAACAGCCGTAAAATCATCCACTTTCATACCACCCAATAATAAGAGAATTCTAACTCATATTAATCTTTTTTGTTTTTTTATTTCTTATTTCATTCCTTCTTACTAACAGTCTCTAATTCTTCTGATTTCTCCATCTCAAGAAAAGCATTGGCAAGCTGCCTTCCACCAACAACCTGAGGCAGAACAACTATTGTAGCTCCGACCTTATGTAGCCTGTCAACTGCATGCTCGTCTTCTGCTTTTGCCGCTAAATTGAGCTTTGGATTGAGTTCAGTAGCTGACATTATTAGATAGATGTTATCAGAGTCTTCCCCTAATGTAGCTACAAGACCTTTTGCCTTTTGTATCCCTGCTCTTTTCAGAACATCGGAATCCAAAGAATCTCCTTGTAAAATATTTTCTCCGGAAGATATGAGTTCAGCACATTTACTCGCTTCTTTTTCCACTATAATGTACTTCTGTTTCTTTTCTTTTAATACGCTGCAAACATACTTTCCGAGCTTACCATAACCACAAACAATCGTATGATCTTTTTCTTTTTTCATTCTAACCAAACCTCCTTTTATTCCTCCTAATAATGATCTTGTCTGGCCTTCTATAATTGCGCCGGCGATAAAAATAGCCATATAAAGGACCAGGCCGATACCAAAAGATAAAAGCACTATAACTAGAATCTTGCCATAATCGCTGGTAACATCATGCTCCACTCCAACAGTTGTTACTATTAATATAACTTGGTATAATGAATCAAAGAAATCTAAACCTTCTATTATGCTGAAAGCATAGGTGCCAGCTATAATAAGTACTGCAAGAAGAAAGACTCCGAATAAGAAGTTTCTGATATTTGTATCTGGCATTATCCACCTCTTTTTTTGATAATATTAACCTTATTAATAGAATTTATTTTTATATTTATCTAAAAAACAGGTAATTTACTAAAACTTTTTAAATATGCAGCTTTACTGCAAATATTATGATAGATCCGATAATTATTGGAACTGTAGCTTTGGATTCTTTAGAGACACCATTTGGCAAAGTCAAGGACGTGATTGGAGGTTCAGCTACTTACGCTTCTATAGCAGCTTCACTTTTCTCAAAACCAGGAATTCTTTCAATAGTAGGAAAAGATTTTCCTGATAAAAATATAAAAATTCTCAATGAAAAAGGAATCAACACCGAAGGAATAATTTTAGGGGATAAAACCTTCAAGTGGCAGGGCTATTATGAGTTTGACATGAACGAAGCCAAAACAATAAAGACAGAACTAAATTCTTTAGAATCTTACAAGGTAAAAGTCCCTGAAAGTTATAAGGATGCCAAATACCTTTTTCTTGCAAATATTGATCCTGAGCTGCAGCTTGAGGTTATAAACTCCCTAAAAAAACCTGAACTGGTCGTCATGGACACCATGAATTTCTGGATTGAAAACAAACGCGAGCAGCTGCTTAAAACCATAGATAAAGCAGACATACTTGTTCTTAATGATGGTGAAGCAAGGCAGCTTTTCGATACTCCTAATCTTGTAAAAGCAGCAAGAGCAGCCTTAAAGTTACACACAAAAGCAGTTATCATAAAAAAAGGAGAGCATGGAGCTTTGTTGTTTACTGATAGCAAGCACTTTAGTGCACCTTCATACCCTCTGGAAAACATAAAAGATCCTACAGGTTGTGGAGACAGCTTTGGTGGCGCACTTACAGGATACCTAGCCAAAACTCATGATTTAAGTGAAAAAAATCTAAGAAAAGCAGTAGTATATGGCAGCGTAATAGCATCTTTTAATGCAGAAGATTTCTCTATAGAAAGATTGAAGAAAATCAAACATGAAGATATAGAAAAAAGATACAAGGAATTTCAAGCAATCATAGAAATCCCATAATTTTGGAAATAGTTAAGGATTTCTAGGACACGAGGAAATGCAAGGCATTTCTGGTGTGCCGAAAATCTGAAAGGGATTTTCGAGCATGCCAAAAATGCTTTTGCATTTTTGTGCATAAGAAAATTTTAAAACTCTTCCTTTATATTTGCAGTCACAACCATTGTCAAGGTTGCTCCCACACCTTTCATTTCTTTCCTGAAATTTATGATAAAGTCATTGAACTCTTCCACATCTAGAAATTTTAATTTGACAATGACATCATACTCTCCTGTCACTCCAAAAACTTCTTTGACATTTTTTGTATTCAGGAATTTGTTGTTGATATAGTCAGAAGTCGTACCTTTGATCAATAAAAATGCGATGAAATTCTCCCCGATTGCCTTATTATCCAGCTTGATGGTAAATTTATCTATTACACCAAATTTTATCAGTCTTTGAATCCTTTGATGCACTGTACTGGGTCTTATGCCTGTATTTTTAGCGATTAGCTTAATTGGTTCTCTTGAATTTCTCTTCAAAATATTAATAATCTTTAAGTCTTTATTATCCAGTTTCATGAATAAAAACCTCTATTTCCCATAAAAAATACACTAAATATATAAAATTATCGTACAATAACTAAAAATTCCAAGAAATCATGGAAAATTTCCATAAAATCAACAAAAAACTATATAAATATCTATTGAATACATGTTACTGTGATTAAAAATGGACAAAACTAAAAATTATGAAGTTAAAGATATTAAATTAGCAGATTTTGGAAGAAAGGAAATTGAAATAGCAGAAAAAGAGATGCCGGGATTAATGGCAATAAGGGAAAAGTATGGAAAAGAAAAGCCGCTTAACAACGTTAGAATAACCGGAAGTCTGCACATGACAGTGCAAACAGCTGTTTTGATAGAGACTTTAACAGCACTAGGAGCAAATGTAAGATGGGCTTCATGCAATATTTTTTCTACACAAGATCATGCAGCTGCAGCAATAGCCAAGGCAGGAACCCCTGTTTTTGCATGGAAAGGAGAAAGCCTAAAAGAATACTGGGCATGTACAAAAAAGGCATTGGATTTTGGAAACAGCAAAGGACCTCAGCTTATAGTTGATGACGGGGGAGATGCCACATTGATGATTCACAAAGGCGTGGAAATAGAAAAAGACCCTTCAATTTTGGATAAAAACTATGGAGATGAGGGAGAAGATTTTAGAGAATTGATGGCATGCCTCAAAAAGTGTCATTTAGAGGACAAAAACAAATGGGCCAACATAGTGAAAGAAGTAAAAGGAGTTTCAGAAGAAACAACCACTGGAGTCCATAGGCTGTATCAGATGATGAAAGATAAGAAATTGCTGTTCCCTGCAATAAATGTAAATGATTCTGTAACCAAATCAAAATTTGACAATCTTTATGGAGTAAGGGAAAGCCTTGCAGATGGAATAAAACGTGCAACAGATGTGATGGTAGCAGGAAAGACAGTTGTTGTATGTGGTTATGGAGATGTAGGAAAAGGTTGCGCACAATCCATGAGAGGTTTTGGAGCGAGAGTAATAATAACCGAAATAGATCCTATCTGCGCGCTGCAGGCAGCTATGGAAGGTTTTGAAGTCAAGACAATCGAAGAAGCTTTGGATGAAGCAAATATTTACGTTACTGCCACAGGCAATAGTGATATAATCAAATATGAGCACATGAAAGCTATGAAAGACCAGACAATTGTTTGCAACATAGGTCATTTCGATAACGAGATACAGGTGGCAGAACTGGATGAAGCTACAGGTGTAAAAAAGATTAACATAAAACCGCAAGTTGACAAGTATGTTTTCCCTGACGGCCATGAAATTTTCTTACTTGCAGAAGGAAGATTAGTAAATCTTGGCTGTGCTACTGGTCACCCTTCTTTTGTTATGAGTAATTCATTTACTAACCAGGTTCTTGCGCAGATAGAATTGTGGAAAAACAAATATGAACTTGGAGTTTACGTATTACCAAAAATCCTGGATGAAGAAGTCGCACGTCTACACTTAGAGAAGTTAGGCATTAGCCTGACGAAGCTTAGCAAAGAACAGGCAGATTACATAGGTGTTCCATTAAAGGGACCATATAAGCCAGAGCACTATAGGTATTGATTTATTTATTCTTTAGGTATTTGGAATATTCTACCATCTCATCGACTGTTTTCATCTCCTCAGATTTCATCATTCCATAAAGTTTCCTCATTTCTTCATGTGAAAGCTGGGATGGAGGTTTTCTGAAATATGTAAAGTAAAGTGTACCAATAATTCCTATAATTATTAAGGCTGATACAGCATGCCCTGGTTTTAGTTTACCTAGTAAGTCACCAAATATAACAGCTCCAGTTGGGCCAGCTGCTTCTGAACCAGATTCATCCTCACTCAAAGTTTCTCCTGTTTTTTCTGCGCCTTCCTCAAATTCAGACACGGTGCATTCCATTTCTATCTCCTGTTCCAACAGATATTCGCATTTTGTATCTGAGTAAAAAGGCAAGACCTTGACATCCTCACAGCTTCTTGTTTGTTGACCGTCCAAACATTCAGACCACTGACTACACTCAACCGTATATCTGCATGACCATCCTCCACCACCTCCACCACCCGAGCTTGAAGAACTTGAAGATGTATCTTGAATATCAGCATTAAAATTCGTAGAACTTGAAGAATTCATAACATTCCCAATAGTATCGTTGCACCTTACATAATAAGTTCCAGATGTATCAGAAGTAAATGATTGTGAATTTGAATGTGATGCTGAGCTTGTAGAAGACATTTGACTCATGGATGAAAAATTAATGTTGGTAGTAGCAAAATTGCATATGGCCGTTTCGTCAGTCGTTACAGATAAAGTTACAGTTACTGTCGACGTCCCGGAATTTGATGTGCTTATTGATGTTATTTCAGGTGCAGAGCTGTCTTCCACTTCTATTGTCAATATACCGGAGACATTGGGGTTCTGGCTTAGGGTTATGTTTACAGTTATATTGCCAGCATTCGTAGGTGTGAAATTTATTATACCCTCATTTGTTATATTAAACAATGTTGAGTTGTCAAAGAAGGTAATAATATCGTTATCTAGGTCTGTATAATTTACGTCGTAAGTAAACAATCTATTGCGTTCAATAGTTTCTGTACCCAATGTGTGGCTAAATTCCTGCAATGTATTGTCTATCGTCAGATTTATGCTGTAGACAAAGTCACTGAATCCAGTGCCGTCATAAACTCTTACACTGAAACTCCAATTTTCGTTTTTTGTTGTATTGGCTGAATTTATGGTTGTAGAGTTCCTCAATGATGCGTTTTCAATGCCATTAATGTACCATAAGGTTTCGTTAGCAGTTATTGTGTCATTATCCTTGTCATCAAAGGACCAGGATGCTGTTAAACTGCCATTGGTCATGTTTAGATCATCAAGATTACTTATTATAGCATTACTGGCATTTGGAAGATCATTGACATTAGTGACATTTAGTGTTACATTATTTGAAAATGTAAAATCATTGCTGTCATTAGCAGTGAACCTCACATATCTGATCCCAAAGAAATCCTGATCAGGTGTCAAATTAACTATCCCTGTATTTTGATTGACTGTTATTGTTATGTTTTCTACAGCTGCTTCTAAAGTGAAAGTTAAGGTGTCATTGTTCGGATCAGAAAAATTTCCGCTTATATTAAATCCCGTTGAGGTATCTTCCGGCCATGTTTGGTTTGGTATACTGGTTTCCAGTACAGGATTTGCGTTTTCCGCCAATACAAATCTGTTTTTAATGTCAGCACTACCTTGTACGAAAATAAAGCTGACAAACCCGACTTCTGTAACATTTACACAAGTGTCCATCAGGCCTAAACTAGTTCCGCCAACAGATATGTTTACCTTATTTAACGATGAGTTGAACACAACATTAAATGTGTTGAAGACATTGAAATCAATACCTCCAACACCATCGCTGAAAAATGTGGTTCTCTGGGTTGTATCCTCGCAATCAACTTTTTCTATAGTCTCACTTTCAACCTCATCCCACACCCTGAACCTGAACAAGTATCCAGACTTATTGCTTGCTGTAAACTCAACCTCAAACCTGCCGTTGCTGTTGGCATCTGCATCAAATGTGAAATTGATGAATTGATCAGTCGTCAGGTTGCTGGTTAAAGTATAATTATCAAATACATTCGAGGATTTGATATTGACCTGTGTGCTTTCATTTAGATAAACTTTGGTAGGGATAGCATAGGCAGCGATAGAAAGAATTGAAAACACGATAATAATAAGGATAAATAATCTACATAACCGTCTTTTTATAATCATGTCATTAAAATTAGAATTCTAATATATAAAATTATTGTATAAATCTGAATTTATCATCTCTTTTTTATTTTAAGGGCTTGTTTTTCCGGACAGATTTCATCAAATTATCAGGTCTGGTGTAATATTCTGCCATTATTTTACCGACATCATCAACAGTATTTACCTCCTTTTTGACCAGCCATTTAAGGACATTTTCTTTTTCGTGAAGTGATTTTTTCAGTTCACTGTTAGAGAAACCTGTAAATAGGCCTATTGTATTGAGCAATGTCGTTGACCTATTTACCTTCCTGAGCTTTCCTGACTTTATGTCAAGCTGTATAAGCACTTTAGCTTCTGAGTTTGGATTTATTTCTGAAATCTGGAATGTTTTCCTTATACCTGAACGACGATTTCTATACTGCACAACAATCATCGAAATTGCAGGCAGCATTGTTTTTGGTATCTCTATCGGAGGGTTTGTAAGCCTTGTTAATGTCTCTCTGGTGTCGTTTGCATGCACAGTTGCATAAACACTATGGCCAGTATGGATTGCTTCAAATAAAACCTCAGCTTCCCGTTTTCTTCTTATCTCTCCAACCAGAATCCTGTCAGGTCTCTGCCTTAATGAGTTAACCAGCAGATCAAGCATTGAAACTTCCCCTTTGCCTTCCGGATTCGGAAGCCTTGTTATCATGGGAATCCAATGCAGGAACCTTGGAAGCTGTATTTCTCTTGTATCTTCTATGCTTATTACGCGTTGATTTGGTGGAATGAAATTTGCAACTACATTCAGCATGGAAGTCTTGCCTGAAGCGGTTCCACCTGCTATCAGGGCCGAAAGCTCAAACTGTACTCCTAACCATATCAAAGCTGCAGCTCCAGTGCTTATGGTTTCTGATCTTATAAAGTCGGTTATGGTCCATGGCTTTGCAGCAAATTTCCTTAGAGTTATGGTATTTCCCAAGACAGATATTGGGGCTAAAGTGGCATTTACCCTATCGCCTCCTGAAAGATGCGCATCCATTAAAGGCTCAAGTATGGTTATCTGCCTTCCGATCCTTCTTCCTATCATTGATGAGTAATGCCTTATCTGCTCCTCATTTTGCAGCTTTATGGTTGTTTTCAGCCACCCGTACTGTTTATGGTAAACCCACACAGGATCTTCCGCATTGTTTATTGCAATTTCCTCCAGATTTATATCATCCATAAGAATCTCTATTGATCCAAGACCCAGACTTTTCTGCGTTAAAAAGGATTTCAGAAAGTTGATCGTTTTTTCATCAGCATCCGGAAAATGTTTATTCAGCAAAATTTCTATGGCTTGACCAAACTTTTGCTCTATGATGCCGGTATCCTTTGTGTTTAAAATATCGGCCATGCCTATGCTTACCTGTGTTGTTAACTCCCTGATTACCCTGTCCAGGACTATCTCTGTATTTTTGCTTATGCCTGATATAGAAACATCATAGATTGGAACAAATTCGCCTTTTTTTGTATATATCCTTATGCTTATAGGTATATCTCCAGACTTAAAGTCATAAGTAGAAATATTCTTAGTACCCTCTATGTCAAATTTAGGTATTTTGATATCGGGATGTTTTTTTGTTTTAGGATGGCGTTTCTTTATACTGGTTTTATGCCTTATCTTTCTTTTCAAACTTCCACCTCTTTTTTATGATTACTTGAAAAAAGCCCCTAATTTTTTCAATTCCTTTTCAAAAACTTTCTTTTTGTCATTGACATCCTTGAACTTTTTCTCTAACTCAATTATCTGATTTCCAGTGTTCCTGCTTTTTGAGCTTAGCTGGAAAGATCTGGCCTTTTTTACAAGATCAATCAGCTCATTTTGCAGATCGTCTCTGTCCTTATTTATCTTTTCAATGAAGTTCATTACCCCAAGCTTTTTATTGAAGAATGCTTTCATTTTTTTAGATGCTTCCTTGACATCCTTCATCTTGTTTTCCTTGGACGCTATCTTCTTTATTATGGTCTCCTGAAGCTCCTTTATTTTCTGCATCTGATTTTCGCTCTGCTCCAGCAATGGCTGTATGAGCTCTTTTTCCTTCTCGACTCTGGCTTGCGTAGCTTTGGCCAATAGTTCCAGCTTTTTTATATGCTCTTCAGAATTCTTAATGCTTTCCTCTTCAGTGTTGGCCTTTACCCCAACTTGTTTGATGATCTCTCTTAAACCATTAAGCTTCTCATTAATGAGTTTCTCACTCTCCTCAAGAGACTTTGCTTCAATCTTGTCATGCTCCAGTATTTCCTCTTCTTTTTGTACCTCTGCCAGTATATTTTGGTATTTCTCTTTCTCACTGATGATCCTGTTCGTTACCTCTCCTAATTTGTTCATTGACGTTGTTTTTTGTTCTTGCAGCTTTTTGTCCAGATTTATCTTTAAATCTTCATATTTCTTCAGTTCCATCAAGTCATTTTTTATGCTGCCTATATCCAGGCCAAGCTCTTTTTTGATCTTGTCAAACTCCTCTTTTAGGCTTTTCAGCTTATCGGATTCTTTCTCAAGAAAACTTAATGAAATCTCTGCTTTCCTTACGAAAACCTCTTTTTTCCCGGAAAATTCCTTAGCCTTTTCCTTCACATCCTTTTTTCCAAGTTTTCTGGCAACTAAAAAAGGTTTTGCGAACTTGTACTCCATGTTTATGATTCCTTCCTCTTCAAGAAAATCAGCCCATTCCATAACAATGGTTGTGCTTACTCCAAGCTCTTTTGCAGCATCAGCAGAAGAGATTCTTCCTTTTGTATTGATGAGATTAACTAGCTTATCAACACCAGTTTCTATTACCGAGCTTGTCAGTGTCATTTTAGTAATTAGCAGATTTATGGTTTAAATATGTTTTGGAAACCAACGAAGTTGGTGCCAAAAATCTTTGATTAATTGGAAATAAAACATTTCCAATTTGCTCGGAAATCTTCGATTTCCGACATTTGAGCATCTTCGATTTCCAAAGCTAGAAAATCCTGAATTGCGAGCGACTCGCAGTCGCTCGTCGCATCTCACGATTTTCCGCTGTTTCTATGCCGTTAGTCGCATCTAGCATCATAGAAATCCAAATGATCTGAATCTAAATAAAACCAGGAATATGATGGATCTCTAATTACACAATCTGTCGTAGATTGTGATCCATAATAGATATAGTCAACAGCACTCCTTGTCAGAGCACTTAATCCAGCATCTATTCTTTCTTGTGAATTTACAAGGCTTTCAATTCCATATGATGAAGAGCTTAAGTCATTTTCAAACCTCATAATGTAGCTTGGAGCGTCACTATGTTCTATATAATAAGAATTAATCAAATGAGTGTTTAAATTAGCTGCAGAAGAGGATGGATCAACAGTGGTTTCTGTTATTGTATTGTTCACCAGCCCATTATTGTTGACCAGGTACAATGGATCCACAAATCCAGTTATGTTTATTTTCTTTGTAATGGGTTTGTCTATCTCCCACGATGCTGTTTTTTTCCTATCCTGGATATCAACCTCTAGATCGACCGTAACATCCACTATCCATGGACCTGATTGGCTTATTGTCACATCATTATCTTCAAGAGTAAATTCCAATTCTATGTCGGTTTGATTAGCCTGTACTTTCATTCTTTCTGTCCAGTTAAAGAAAGTGTGGCCCTTCATGATGTCCATTTTTTGAGAATCAATTGTTCCATTGAGGAAAGCACCCTTAAAAGCATCCTGAAATGTAGTCCCTAAATTGTCTAGGAAGTCATCATTTTCAAACATGTAATCTTCCAGACTCAATAGACTCCTAAATCCTGCTATAAAAATTGCATTCTCTGCATCGTTTTCCAGATCTTCTATGAAACTATTCATCGTATTAATTCTTACCCCTACTGTATCCATCTTATCGTTTAACCTATATTCGTTATGGACATTGAATGATAATATTATTATCACGGATAATGCTATCGCTCCGAACGTAAAAAAAATTCCTTTTTTGTTCATTTTTCCCATTTTAGTATTTAATTGGTTGTTTACCACCCACAATCATGTGTAGGGGTGGGCACATTCCATAGTGTATCATGTAGTGGGGAGGATTATAAAATGCAACAATTTTATTGCCATACCCTAACCTCCACTACAGCTGGATTAGATAATGTAGGAGGATTTTGCCTTGTATACGTATCTGACTGGCCTTTTACCTTCCCACTTATCATTTTTTTAGAAGAAATCAATGATTTTTCTATTGGTACATCTCTTTGATATATGGATTCATCATCTATCCATAAGCCAAAACCGTCGATGTCAGGTATAAACGCGTTTGTGACATTCCTTGTTGTATCGTTTGCAAATGTGATTTGATCATCAACCCAGAATTCAATTATTTGTTCCAGAATTGTATTATCAAGATTTGTTATTGTCCCACCATCAATAAGGCTATCTATATAATCATTATCTACTTCTTGAACAGTAAGGATCGACAAGGTTCTTATAACGTCCTGGGAAAGATAATTTAGATGAAAGCTAGGCTGTTCCTCTACATAAAGGGAAGAAGTAAACACAATAACAACAAAAAGTATTCCTGCCCCTATAATGCTGTCAATTGTAAAAAATACTCCTTTTTTCATTTGTTTCAAATTCATTTGGAACACTGAAAATCCCAACTAAATTTAATAAAATTTTGGATTTTCATTTTAATCAAACAAATAAAGTACCATTTTTGCAGGTTGTGAGTCAAAAATCAGGAATCTTTCTGTTTTTACAAGGCTATCGTAAGTCGCATTCACAGTAATAGCACTTGACTTATCGCAGGACAGGATGGAAGCTTCGAAAGCATCTTTAATGCTCCCTTGTAAATCCCCCACAAATTCAACATCAAAGTCACTGAAGTAGTAAACACTTCCATTTCCGTAATCCCATTTTGCAATTGATATTGTCCCATCCTTAAATTGTCCTATAGTTGTCACACTCCCGCTTATATACGGACAATCCTCCGGGATTAAATAATCTCCAACCTTCAATGTTAAGAAAAGATCGTCATGTATTATTGAGACATTCTCAAACGCCTTTTTGCAGTTCCTTTTATTATAATCTACGCCTAAAACATTTCCGGTATTTGGATTTAACATGCTTTCCGAAATAAAAACAAATCCTTTCGATGAAACATAATCTTCCATCTTCGAGGCCTGGGACGTGCTGAATTTAGGGTTTTCCATCAGGACAAAGTCATAAGTGCTTATGTTGTTAAACATGTCATTTGCAGAAGACCAGTCTCTGTATATATCAATACCAAGCTTCTGCTCAAGCTCGTCCATTTCATCTTCCATCTGGTTTTCACCCTGATTAAAATATGCAGCTAATTTGTAGTTTTTATTTGCACTAACATTTGCATCGCCATAACCGCATTCAGTACCTATGGGTATCAGATTTTTGTCCTCATCTTCAAAAAAAACAAAGAAATCATGCACGGTTCCAAGGATTTTTTTTGACTGCTCATAAGACAACTCGCTTAAGCGCCTTAATTTTGACTCGTTAATCCTATAATTGTCGTTTGTAAGCCCGATTCTCTTTACTGTTGCATTGTTCCATTCATCCGGAAACCCTCCCGATAAGAATGAAGAAGATACCAATTTCGAGTCTGAGACAAGATCATTCAATACAACAGAATCCTGCTTTGATATGTTTGTTGTGTAGGCATAGTATGAAACAAGCATAAGCGAAGCTATTATCATTGCAATAACAAAGTCCCCAAACCACATCTGCGCCTTTTTATCAGATAAATTGCTCCTCATTCTTTTACCGGTTTATGTATATCTCTCCATTCTCTTTTTCTATCTTATTGGTGCCCTTTGTGAAATTTTTCCCCAAGGTTTCAGGTATTGCAACAGAAAAAACTGCTCTGGAAGAATTTATTGTTAATGTTTCGTTTCCGATTACCATAAAGTAATCGACAATATTCTCAAGTTCTTCTTCCAGATCAAAGCTTCTTTCATAACCATCTTCAACAGAAGCAGCAATACTGACTTCTTTTTGCAGCTTCAACGCCAGGTCCTTTATGAGAAGGAATTCTTTTTTATCCCTAAATTCTTTTACTTCATTAACCGAAATCACTACAAAAAGGATCACCATCAAAAAAGCCAAGCCTACTAAAGAAAAGAATTCCATAGATGACTGGGACTTTTTCATTTTTATCTGTAAGAAACATTGACAAAATCAGATGCAGCTTTGAATGTTAGGATATAACTGCTTTTATTTATTGGCAAGGATCCGGTTATATTGACAGAAGAGCTCTGTACAATATCAACTTCCCCTAATTTGGTTCTCATTTTAAAGACAACCTCGTAGTTTGACAGGTTCACTAAAGCCACATTGTCTGGTATGTTTACCCTTAAAGTTGTTTGGGAAGGCTCTCCAAGATAATAGACTGATTCGGCTGAATCAACGATTTTCTTGGCAATCTGGCTTATCTGCGTAGATGCTATCTCCTCACCAGACTCCTGAGTAAAAGTATAATAGATGATAATCAATGGTATGGTTATGACAGTAACAAATCCTATGATGATTAGATACTCAACACTAATCTGCGCCTCTTTTTTTGTTCCATTCATATTAAGACTATTTTTTCTTTTTGATAAGATTTGCTATCTCTTTGCCGTCTTCCTTAAATCCGAATTCCTCGCTTATTTTTGAAACTCTGTAAGATGCAATCATAAATCCAATATAAGCAAATACTAGGAAGATAAACTCCGGATAGCCTGAAAATCCGGCAAAAGAAACCTCAACGTTAGTAACGCTTCTTATAGTAAGCCACATTGTAAAAATGACAATGAACGCTAAGCATACTGAAAAATTGTCTATATATTTCCTCAGAGATCCCGGAGAAAGCCTGTTTCTTGCCCTTGATGCAAGTATCAGAGCTCCAATCCCGAATATTACCGTTGTAACAGATAGTATAGTTATTGAAACCATTTCATTCACCTCCAACATCTATCTTTGAATCGCAGAATTGCACCAGCTCATTGGCCAAAGGCTCGTCAGCACTTGATTTAATTAGGATTATGATGCCTTTGACCTTCCATTCCCTTATCTTTGTTGACAAAAAATGGACAAATCTCATTACCGTGCCAGGCTTGTTGAATACCTGCAATGTGTTTATAGAATCAAAAATTATGAATTTTTCTTTTGTCGGCAGGGACTTGACTGCTTGGTCCATGGCAATGGATATATCGCTCAGCTTTTCAGGAGACCCTATATACAGGCAGTTCTTTACCCTTTTTTTGTTCTCTGCCACATCAGTAAATGCATCTATGAAAATAACAAACTTAGGATCTACCTTGTTCTGTTTCAGCTGTCTCTGCATGACCTCAAAAGGCTTGTTTAATGTGACATAAATTCCAGGTGTCTTTTGCTCATTTACCAACAGTTTCAGAATTTCTATATTCGTTTTCTTATAATCACCAGAACTTACCCTAACAAGAACTATGTAATCCTTAAGATTCTTCACCTCTTTCTTGAATTTGAGCTTAAGATCCAAATTATCACCACTTTTTTACTCTTAAACTCCTTAAGAATCTATATAAATCTTTCCCCTAATTGTGGTATACTATGAGATTAGAAGTCGCTAATTTAAAGCAGAGTAAAGCTGTCACGTTGTTTCGGGATACCGTAGGTATCCCCAGACGCTGTTCTACGGGCGCGTAGAACTAGTGTGCGGGTACGCACAATTCGAAAGCTTTAAATACTAGTTATATTACTCAAGAGTAGTAATAAAAAAGAGTTCTGATAGGATTAGTAGGGTGATTTACAATGTGTTTAGGATGTGCTGTCTACAGCAACAATCAAAATTACGAGAAAGCATCAGCAGAGCAGAATAATCAAGATTACGATACTAAGAACTATGGTGAATAAACATGGAAGAATTTTTTGACGAAGATAACATTGAAATAGAAAACATGAGAGAAGAAAGGAAAAAGATGAAGGACAAAGATTTCGGTAAACTTATCAATAAACGAGACATTTCCAACTTTGAGTTAGATGAACTGTTTATGTAAACCACCCCAATAACTTTTTAAATTAACTATTATTCTCTATATTCATGGAAAACTACGACTTAGAGCTAAATAAAACAGTAGAAGAAATTAAGGAAAGCAAAGCTAAATTAGTCTGCATTCAATTGCCTGACGGTCTAAAGCCGAAAGCAAAGGAAATTCAACAATACATAGAAAAAAATACCGATGCAGATGTTGTCATATGGCTGGGAAGCTGCTGGGGAGGCTGTGATGTTCCAATAGCAGTTGAAAAGCTCGGTGTAGACTTGTTGATACAATGGGGCCACAGCGAATACATAAGAGCCTGGTAGTTCTGCGCGCCCGCACAAAAACAATAAATATAAAAGTACTAATTCTAAATTATAATAATAAATAAAAATTGTTAAAAATTAATGAAATGAGAGAATTGAGAAAGTAATTATTGGACAAAAATCATTGAAAATGAAACCAAAAATAATCTTAGGAACCGACCATGCAGGCTTTAGCCTAAAAGAAGCGATAAAAGACTTTCTAATCAAAGAAGGCTATGAAGTCGAGGATGTCGGAACCCATAAACTTGACCCAAAAGATGATTATCCAGATTTTATTTCAAAAGCAGCAAAAAAAGTATCGTCAGATAAAAACAGCCTTGGAATTATATTAGGAGGATCTGGTCAGGGAGAAGCAATTACAGCAAACAAGGTAAAAGGTATAAGGGCAGCATTATATTATGGAAAAAATATGGACATTGTAAAGCTTTCCAGAAAACATAACGATGCAAATATCCTTTCCCTTGGAGCTAGATTTCTCACAAAAAATGAAGCAATAACCGCTGTCAAGACTTGGCTCGCAACAGGCTTTAGTAAAGAAAAAAGACATGTAAGAAGAATCAAAAAAATATCAGACTTAGAGAAATAAAACATGCAAATAATCCATCTAAATTATTTTTTGGCATCCATAATTGCTTACCTTGGCTTGTTACTAGGTATAATTCTGATAAAATTCGCTCCGGAAGAGCAAAAGCCAGGGAAAAAATACTTCATATTGATAAAAAAAATAATATTCTTCTTTATTATAGCATTCCCCCTGTTTTATTACAAAATTAACATTATTCTTGCATCAGTTTTATTGATATTCATAATAATTTTGATGCTGAACAAAAAGATGAATCTTGAGAAATCTGCTCTTGTGTACTTGCTCCTGGGCATAGTATTTTACCTGAGCAGCAAAATTTTCAATTTGTTTATCATTGAGACTGCGCTTATATTCCTGTATGGAATGCCAAATTCGTCTTTGATGATAAACGTAAAAAGAAAAAATTACAAAGATGAGTTTGTAAGAAACTTATGGTTTTTTCTTCCGGTAGTTGCCCTTTATCTTATATTTTGACTACCACCTTTCCTTTCTTATTTTTAGATAGAAAGCCAAATGATTTACTATTATATCCAAAACAAAGCTTAATATTAATATAATCACAATCTTATCCAACGACAAAACAACCAATGGATAAACAAAAATTAATCCTCCAACAACAAAATCTAACTGATCAAACGGAACAAATGGTTTCCCAGATTCATAATTTATCCTTCTTTTTACAAAACTTTCCGCTAAATCACCAAGCATAGCTCCAAAACCCATAAGCAAGCCTATCAAAAGCCAGTTTGAATAGTCAATGATTGCGATATCAACCAATATATTGTTGTCATACAACAAAAATTGCAAATAAGCAATGATTACAGCAAACAAAATACCGAAAACAAGCCCTCTGAAAGTTTTATGTTTGCCGAATATAGGTTTATTGCCTATTTTTTTATTGAAATCAAGAGGAAAGGCAAGATTATTGAATAGTTTCTTAACTATAACCGGAGCCATATTGGCAAAATAGACGGGAAGTATAAAGTAAAAGCATTGCAGTATTAAACTTGGCATGCAAACAGAAAACTATATAATGGTTAAAAAGTTTGCTATTCCTATGAATATTGCCGAGTTGGGGGAATTAGAACTCATAAAAAAAATAAGCAAAAACATAAAACTATTCTCTAAAGAGATAGTTAAAGGAATAGGAGATGATACTGCAGTCCTTAAATTCGATAAAAAGCATTATATGCTATTAACGACAGACACTTTAGTAGAAGATGACCATTTCAATTTAAAATGGTTTAGTGCAGAGCAAGTAGGAAAAAAAGCAATAGAAAGCAATGTATCGGATATAGCATCAATGGGTGGTTTTCCGAAATATGCGTTAATCTCAATAATATTGCCAAAAAATACAAATATTAACCTTATTGATAAATTATACAATGGAATAAATAAAAATTGTAAAAAATATAAAATAAATATAATTGGTGGAAATTTTTCTAATGGGAAAAATATTGTTATCAGTGTCACGATGATTGGCTTGGTTGAAAAGAAAAGATTATGCCTAAGAAGCAATGCAAAAGTCAACGATTTGATAGCTGTAACAGGAAATCTCGGAGCATCAAGAGCAGGTTTGCAGTTATTAAGAAATAAAAAGAAAGGATCCTCAATTAATTATTATTTAAATCCCAAATGTAAATTAAATATTGGAAGAAAACTATCAAATTATGTTAACGCAATGGAAGATATTTCTGATGGTCTAGCTTCCGAAGTGATGCATATATGCGATGAAAGCAACGTTGGAGCAATAATCTACAAAGAAAAAATCCCATTAAACAAAGATACAATTAACGATGCAAAAAAAGTTAAAAAAGACCCATATGACTATGCTCTATTTGGAGGAGAAGATTTTGAATTAGTATTTACAATTCCAAAAAACAAATTTAAAAAATTAAATAAATTGAAAAATAAAATTACTATTGTTGGAAAAATATTGTCTAAAAATAATGGAATATACTTATTGCACAAAAACAAAAAAAAGAAATTAAGTCATGGTTACGATCAGTTTAAAAGTAATTTATGAATCCTAGTAACGCCTTCCAGACGACCTTGATCTTCCATGTCCTGAAGAACTTCTTCTGCTATCAGATCTTGGTCTGTTCGCAAATCCGCTGGATGGTCTTGACCTGTGTCCGGATGAACTGCCATGTCCATAAGACCTTGGCCTGTCAGAACTCCTTCCGCCATAAGATCTTGGCCTATACCCTTGATAACCTCTTGAAGGTCCTCTGTTTCCAAATCTTCCTCCAGGTCTTCCGCCACCTCTAAAACTTCCTCTGCCTCCAAAACTTCTGCCGGAATTGAATCTCAACTTTGGAAAATCTTCCAAAGGAAGCTCTTTGACATTAACAGGATACCTGCTTAGTATTTCTCTAAATGTATCATGGTCTCTCTCACTCAATAAAGTGATAGCTTTGCCTTGTTGTCCTGCTCTTGCAGTCCTTCCAACTCTATGCACATATTCTTGTGGATCTTGCGAAAGATCATAATTGAAAATGTGTGTAACATCTTTGATATCTAAACCACGGGCAGCAACTGCAGATGCAACAAGAATATTTGGCCTTCCTTTATGGAAATTTTCAATTACCTTTAATCTCCTATTCTGCGTTAATTTACCATGGATCATATCCACTTTTATTCCATTATCCCTTAAGTTCTTTGTAACCATCTCTACAGTAGATCTTGCAGAGCAAAAAATGATTGTAGATCCCTTATCATCTTCTTTCTTCAGTAAATGTACTAATAAAGAGAATTTCTCATACTGTTTTATATTGTAATAATACTGTTCAAGATATTCTTCTTTTACATGTGATTCTGCCTGTATGGTTGAAGGATCATGCATATACTGCTGCTTAAGATCCTCTATTTCATTTGAAATTGTCGCTCCAAAAAGCAATACCTGCCTGTATTCCGGAGTTTTATCTAAAATTAGTCTTATATCTTCAATGAATCCCATCTCAACCATCTTATCAGCTTCATCAAGAACAACTCCTTTTATTTCTGAAAGGTCAAGCTTATGGTTTTCCAGATGATCCAGTAATCTCCCTGGAGTTCCCACAATGATATCTGCTCTTTCTATTGCTTCTATTTGAGGATTTATTGAAACTCCTCCATAAACAGTAGCGACTGAGAACTTCATATGTTTTCCAAATTTCTTCAATTCATTAGATATCTGCACAGCTAATTCCCTTACAGGTGCTATGACCAAGAACTGAAGGCCTTCTCCGTGTTTTGTCTGTTCCAATATCGGAACTCCGAAAGCAGCTGTTTTCCCGGAACCTGTTTTTGATACTCCTATAACATCCTTCCCTTCCTTAATCAACGGAATTGTTTTTACCTGTATGTCTGTAGGTTCCTTAACTCCAATTTCCTTTAGTCCTTTGACTAGTTCTTTGTTTATTTTTAATTCTTCAAATAACATTTTATCTATTCTCCTTTGAATAAAAACGCACGTTTTGAATATCTCCACTGCACGTTGAAACAGAAAAAGTAAAAGTTTTTAGTCACTATACTCTCTGTTCCGTCTATTCAACCTATATACTCAAGTATATACTTGACTTTATAAAGGTATTGGTTTTCAATTCAAAAACAAAAAGAACTACTTACAAAGCGCCCAACCACAACCCTTACAACTTACACATCCTTCCTGTACTTGCGTTTCTGCACCGCATTCTGGACATATCTTGTGCTTTGCTTTTCCAGTGACTTTTGTTGCTAAGTCTCCAGAAGGAACATCTGTTGCTACCTCGCTTGTACTCTCAACCGTAGCCTTAGGAGTTTGAGCTTCAGCAGCAGCTTCTTTAGCTTCCACTTTTTTCTTCTTCGGAGCAACCAAAACCTGGTCTTTAATTGAAGAATCCCTAAACACAGTAACATCCTTACAGCCAAGCTTGTAAGCTAAGATATAGCTTTCTCTCATATCATCAACAGTAGCATCTGCAGGAAAGTTATTTGTTTTAGAAATAGAACTATCAACCCATTTCTGGAATGAAGCTAAAGCACGAATATGATCTTCCGGAGTTATATTCAAAGCAGTAACAAACACTTTCTGCAATTCCTCAGGAAATCCTTCCAAGTCCTGCACAGAACCTGTATTCTCACATATAGCTTCCATAATCTCATCCGAATACAATCCTTCTTTCTTCAAGGCACGCTCAAAAGCAGGATCGACATAATAAAAGTCCCCTATCTTAACATTCTTCTCAAAAGCAAGAGAATAAACCGGCTCCATACCTGAAGAACAGCCAGCAATCATGGATATCGAACCAGTAGGAGCGATTATTGTATCATAACCATTCCTTATTCCAAACTTTTTAATGTCTTCACTAACTTTAGCCCAATCAAAATCCCATCCATCCTTAAGATCAAAACCTCTGAATGGCAACCTACCTTCTTTATAGAAACTTTTGTCGTAATATGGTAAATTTCCACGAGTCTTAGCAAGCTCTATACTCTCTAATTTAGAGTAATAAGCAATAAACTGCATAAGCTTCTCCATGAACTTACGCCCTTCATCTGTATTATATGGCAACCTTAGTTCATACAACAAATCTCCTAAGCCCATAACCCCTAAACCAATCTTCCTGGTATTCAGGCTCATTTCCTCAATCTGCTTCAGAGGAAATTTATTCACATCAATTACATTATCCAATAATCTTGTACATTTATGCACAGTTTCCTTTAAGCCATTCCAGTCATAATATACATTTCCGTCAGCATCTTCCTTGGCAAATGCCCAGACATTTATAGAACCTAGATTGCAAGGCTCATTCGGATACAATAGTACCTCTCCACAAGGATTAGTTGTCACAATAGGCCCTAAATGTTCATAGAATGGATTATAATTGTTTGCAGTATCAAAAAATATAACTCCTGGTTCTGCACTTTCCCATGCCTGATAAACTATCTTGTCAAACAGCATCTTAGGATTGACAGTCTTGACAACTTCCCCATTCCTAGGATTAACTAAAGGATAAGGCTTGTTTTCATCATAATGCTCCCAGAAATCACCCATCAGCAAAACAGAGATGTTGAAATTAGTCAGGGCTTTATTGCCGTCTTTTGCAGTTATGAAGCTCTCGATATCGGGATGATTGGAATTCATAATCCCCATATTTGCCCCGCGACGAATACCACCTTGCTTGACAACTTCTGTCATGGTATCAAACATCCTCATAAAAGACAAAGGACCTGAAGCAGCTCCTGATGTAGAGCTAACAAAATCCCCTTCTGGTCTTATTTTGGAAAAATTGAATCCAGTACCTCCACCGCTCTTATGGATGATGGCAGTATGCTTCAATGTATCCATTATTCCTTCCATGCTGTCCTCAACACCTAAAACAAAACATGCTGAACCCATTCCCAAAGAATTGCCGAAATTAGCTATTGCAGGTGTATTGGGCATGAATTTCTTTTCAACCATTAAATTATAGAACTCATCTACACTACCTTCATATGTATCAAAATATTTTTCCTCAAACAGCTCTAATAACTGGCTCCAGGAAACCTGCATCTTCTTATCTTTATTATAACGCTCATATATTCTCCTTACACCTTCCATATGGTACTGGTTTAATTTATATTTTCCAATGGAAAATTTTCCATCATACTCCTTTTGATCAAACTCTTCCAGTTCAAAGGTATTTTGCCCGGAATGTATGTCATAAATCTTTTCGTCATAGAAAATATCCGGAATGGCAGAATGTACCGCAACCCTTGTAAAAAGTTCCTTTGGAGTTTCTATTAATTTTCCTTTGTCATCTTTTTTTAGATATCTTGATTTCAAAACACGCAGTGCATTTACATCAAATCTCTTATCAACCTCATCCAAATAATCCTTTTCCAGAACCTTCATCTTCTGCTCTCTTAGTTCTGCTCTCTTCTGCCTGTGCACAATGTAGGTCTTAGCTGTCTTTGCGTGTCCTGCTTCAATAAGGGCCTTCTCAACAGTGTCTTGCACCTGCTCAACTGTAGGTATGCCTTCTACCATCTTCTCAAGCTCTTCAGTTACCTTTGCCGCAAGTTTCTTGGCTTCATCAATATCCTTACCACCAACAGACCTTGCTGCTTTGAAAATAGCACTAGCTATCTTTGATTCTTCATAAGCGACTATACTTCCGTCTCTCTTCTTGATCTCAGAAATCTTTTGCACCATCTTATTACCCTCTTATTTTGCCTTTTTTACTCATCATGCGTAGATACAACATATTGTGTATCAACCAGTTAATAAGCACAAGATGTTGTATATTTGCAGAATTTCAATAAACTAGCTTATATTTAAAGTTTTCGGAAATCCAAAATTTTAGAAAGTCTTTGACTTTCAAGCATATTTTTCCAAAACAACCCTTGCTTTGCCTTTTCTGTTTCTATCAATCACTTTTCCAATAATTTGGCACTTAAAAGGAAACTTTGCAAGTGACCTTAATATCTTATTAGCATCGCTTTCATTAACAATAATAATAAACCCAATGCCCATATTAAAAACCCTGTACATTTCGTCATCATTAATCCTGCCTAACTCCTGAATCAGGGAAAAGATAGGGTTAACTTTCCAACTTTTTTTATCCAGTTCAACAGAAACATTCTCGGGAAGAACTCTTGGAATATTTTCAATCAATCCACCACCAGTTATATGTGCCATTGCTTTTACTTCAAACTTGTCCATAATTTCAGATACAGATCTTAAGTAGCTTGTATGGACTTTCATCAACTCATCCTTTAACGCAACACCAAGACCTTTTGGCCTCTCATCCAGCTTTAATTTTGAATTCTCGAGTAAAACCTTGATTGCAAGAGAATAACCATTGGTATGCAGCCCATTAGAGCTTAGTCCAATAACTACATCTCCTTTCCTGACATTTGAACCGTCAATTATTTTCTTTCTTTTTACAGAACCTACAATAAAGCTTGCTAAATCATATTCTTTTTCCTTATACAATCCAGGCATCTCAGCAACTTCCCCCCCTATTAAAGAGCAATTATTCTCCTTGCATGCAATTGAAAGCCCTTTCACAATACCTTCAATGATTTCAGGAAAAACCTTGCCACATCCGATATAATCCAAAAAGAATAATGGCTTTGCTCCCATAACTAATATGTCATTAACACAATGATTGACCAAATCCTGTCCGATTGTATCATGTTTGTTTGTTAAGAATGCTAATTTTAACTTTGTTCCCACGCCATCCGCACTTGATACCAAAACATTTTCCTGATCAAATTGATATAATCCACCAAAACTACCCACATTAGATAAAACACTAGGATTATAAGTTTGCTTTACGTATTTTTTTATCCTGGAAACAGCAGTATTAGCAGAATCTATATCAACTCCAGCATCTTTATACGTAATGGGCTTTACGACTTTTTTTAATATTTCAACTGCACTGTTTTTGTTGTTTAACCTGTAATATATCGAATTTGCCTTCTTCGAACTTATCAAAACACCGGCATCCTCCAACTCTTTCAAACTATCACATAATACCTTAGGAGAAATCTCAAC
>CAYXZV010000016.1:0-25249 GCA_964469645.1 uncultured Methanosarcinales archaeon
ATTGTTTACTCCCAGAAGTATTCACAACCCTGAACTTATCTGCAGTTATTGCACCCGAAGCGCCATGACCAGAGCCTCTTAAGTAATGTGTCCTTATTTCTTCTGCTGTTAGAGCTCTTTTGTAGATTTTTACTTCGTCTATTGTGCCGTTGAAATAGGTATTATGGTCTTTTCCTATAGTTAAACCCACGTCTGATGCAAGTTCACCAACACTTGCTGTAGCTGATTGTTGTACTCCATCTATATAGAGATAGGCTGTTCCATCTTGAGCTACACCAACAACATGATGCCATACATTCAAAGAAATTGTGGTATCAGAAGCTAGGGCACCAGGATTGTAAAATCTCATTATTTCATCTTCAGCCAAATTGAGCATCCAGCCAGAATTGCCATCATTTGTGCCGACAATGCCATTTATACCATCTTGTCTTCCTGCTTTGACCCATACTTCTACCGTAAAATCAGTGAAATTGAGAAAACTATTATCATCAGCTATCTCAACATAATCATCCTTACCATCAAAACCCATTGCATTACCGTATTTACCAGGAGTCCAACCAGTTACATTACCATTTAGTATCTGGTCACCTTTATTCATACCAACCAAAGTCCCATCATTACCATAAGGGCTTCTGTCATAAGTTGTATTTGAAATATTAATTAAATTCTCAGAGAAAGGCAAATAAAGAACCAGATCATCATCACTTCCATAAGTTGGCTGATAAAGTGAACCATTCTCACCGGTAAATAATATTGCATCATTCTCGCTGTCAATAAATATAGAACCATCTGAAGTAGAATCATTAATGCTTATATTTCCAATAACTTCTAGTCTTTGAGTTGGCGCAGTAGTCCCAATCCCTACATTGCCTGTTCCACCAGCTGGCATAAGATGCAAATTACCGGATAAAGTGCTGATGTTTGTTGCTTCTTGGAATGTGAAATTACCAGGATAATACAATAATCTATTAGTGCCTTCAAAAAAAACCTGCCACCTTTTTTCGTTATGGTTGTATGTAAGCTCTGCCGCACGATTATCATCTGGATCCCCAATAATTAATCCACCAACTTTGTTGTTTGGCGTCAAAATATTGATGTAAGCAGATTGACTCCTCTCTATAGTTAGCAATGTGCCAGCATAAGCACTGGATTGACCTGAACTTCCATTTTTAATATGCAAGTCAGTGTAAGGTGTAGTAGTCCCAATCCCTACCCTTTGAGAACTTCCATTAACATACAAAACATTACTCAAATTAACACTTTTTCCATCTGTTCCTGAAGCTATTTGTAGTAAATATTGAGGGCTCACAGTCCCAATCCCGACACTACCTTCAACTATCAGCCCATTAACAGGTGGTGCATTTGTATCAAAATAAGTGCCTCCTATGGAAGCGTTTGTTGCGGATAGAGCAGCTGATGGATCAGTAGTCCCAATCCCGACGAATGCTCCCGCGCCTCTAAAAGTAACCCTGTCTCCTGCAGTGCCTGATTTAGTATAAAACTTTAAATCATCATTATTACTGTTAGACATATATATCTCCCACCTTTGAGCTCCATCTTTGTAAAAATTCAATCCTGCTTCATTCGCGAGAGGAGCATCAATATTTACATAAGTGTTTCCTGAATCATTTACAAACAAGTCTCCCTGCACTCTTGCGTTTCCAACAACATGTAATTTCCTGTTTGGACTATCAGTCCCAATCCCTACCCTCGAAGAAGTATTATCAACAAATAAAGTATCCGAACCAACCGAAACATTCCCAGTAACATTCAATCCACTACTTATCCTTAAAAAACCATTAACAAGATTATCAATTATAGAACCCAAGCCAAAAGTAATCTTTTCCCGTAAGGTCAAATTCCCAGCAGTCGAAATATCCCCCTCTGTAATGTTAAGCCTTCCTGTAACTACAGTTAAGACATCGGCAGAATCCGTACCCAAACTCAAATTACCAGTTATATTAAACACAGAAACCTCATATTTATTCAGCCTGTTCAAAACCTCAGACTCATTCGTCCTGAAAGAGTAAGGCGAAGAAGTTAAATTTATCCTAGGAATGCTCTCAGCATCTCCCCTTACAGTGATGCCAAGAAAATACTGCTGGGAGAAGTTAAGCGAGCTTAAATTACGCAATATTACATTATAGATTCCATTCGAATCCGTACTTAGATTCCTGTCAGTATCTTCCCATAAAGGAGTACCTCCAGTAAAAGAATCATAGATCCTGAATGTAAAATTATATTTTCCTGCCAAAGCCTCCCCATTTTTATTGGTCAGCTTTCCCTGTAAGGTCATCTCACCGGTGATAGCAAAAACAGAGCTTGCTAGGACTATTGAAATAAAGATTAAGCTAATCAAACCGTATTTTTGCCCTGTTTTTGATATCTTTATTTTTCTATCCATATTATTCATCCTAGTTTTATTATCACGCTTCCATTTACTTTCTGAATATAGTCCAATTCAACCTCAGTATCAATTACCTCATCCAAAAAGACCTGAGGTTCAGTATAAACAAAACTGACAAGCTTCCTTACCTCAGCAGAACTTAATCCCGTAACAGAAGAGATCTGCTCGACAATAACATCCTCATCTACAGAAAATAATGTGAATTCCAAAGTGGAAATTACATCTTCAGTTTCATTAGTCTGGGTAGAATTATTATTTGGATTGTTATTTGTTGGATTATCATTCCCGTTATTATTATTGGAATTCTCATCACCTATTGTAGGCAATTCCGGCGCAGTCTCACTTAATATCTGCCCCAGATCAGTTTCCAAACCAAACTCATCTACTAAATTCCCTGTGATTAATTTTATTCCAGGATCATCATTTCCATTATTATTTGAGTTATCATTATTAGTTTGATTATTATTGGATTCGTTATTATTTGAATCATTTATTACAACTTCTTCAACTGTTTCTTCAATTAACGCTAAGATTTCCTGCAAACCGCTAATCTTCACATAAGTGCTTTCATTCTCATAATCTATTGTAGCCACAACACTAATGCCTTTCTCAACGCCATACAAACTAGTAAGATAACCTTCATCATAACCTGCTCTTAAACCACTTAGCATCCAAGAAAATGCTACATTACTCTCAGGATTTACACTCTTAACAACAAAGTAAGCATTATTCTTCTCAGCAACGTACAATCCCTTAGTAAGCCCATAAGCAGACAAGAATACATTATAGCTGGAAATCAAAGAAGACAAAGCAGGATTGATGCTTACCTTAGCTTCTCCATCAACCAACCTGGAAACGCCTTCATCAGCATACCTTAAGGTTGTGCTCTCAACCGCATATAATTTCCTGGAACCAAAAACTCCATCAACTTCTGAAAACAACATTCCTTTCAATGAAATATTCCCTAAGACAACTAAGCTTTCCGTCCGGATAAATTTAACATTCGCTAAATCCTGCTGCTGCGGAGCTAAAACATCGCCTGTATGCAGCTTTGTAAGGATTCTTCTGTCTCTGCCGTTTACAGTGATGTTTATGACTGCAATATTATCTTTTGTTGCTATTGTATTGAACTTAGTATCAGTCCCTACATAACCAAGCAAGTTTCCATAATATTCCTTTAACAGCTCTTGAGAACCATCATCCTCATTTATTTCCTCTTTCTCCAGATCAGAAATTTTCACTTTCTCTTCAGAGCTTACTTGCAGCAGAGCAGCAAAGAACAGACTTACAACTATAAGCACAAAAAATGCCCTTTTCCCAATCAAAATTTTATTCTTTTCCATCATTTTTTCTAACTCCCTTTTTCAGATCATGAAGTATCAAACTCTTGACATAATCCGACTTGTCTACTCCTAAACCTTCAGAAATTTCCAAGATTAACTTGTTCAATTTCTTCGTCAAAGTAAATCTCATCTCAGGCATTCTAGTTTCCTTTTCCTCCTCTACCTTTCAGATCATGAAGTATCAAACTCTTGACATAGTCAGATTTATCCACTCCCAAACCTTCAGAAACTTCCAAAATTAGCTTATTCAATTTCTTCGTCACGGTAAAACGCATCTCAGGCATTCTTGGTTCTCATATCAAACTACATATTTCCGGATTAAATATGGACTAAACCCGGACTTAACTATAGCCATATTTATAAACTAATATATAAACTTTACTATTAATGATACTAATATAGAAATATGTATATCAATGAGAAAAGGGTATTTTAAAGAAATTCAGTCAAATTGATATAGAAAGTTATTTAAATTAAATTACATACAATTCTATAAGTGAATAAAATGAGCGAAACTATAACCATACCCAAGAAAGAATATGATCTTTTGGTTAAATGCAAGAATATTGTTGAATCTGAGTTTGAAGAGAAGTTCTCTAAAAAATTTATTGAGGATGTAAAGAAATCCGAAGAGGAATTTAAGAAAGGAGATTTTGTCAGATTTGACGATAAGGAAGGGGCAAAGAAGTATCTGGATTCTCTTTAAAATGTACAATTCTGTATTCACAAAATCTTTTTCTAATGATGTTAAAGACATTAAAAAAGATAAAGTTCTATTTCAAAGATTAAAAAAGAAAATAGGCGAAATTTTAGATAACCCTGAACATTTTCCAATCAAAAAGTATAATCTAAAAGGGAAAAGCGGAGCTCATGTTGGTTCTTTTGTAATAGTTTTTGAGATTAAAGGTAATGATGTAGTCTTTCTTAAATTTAAACATCATGACTACGCTTACGAGTGATTTTACTAAACAACATTTCCATTTCACCCAAACAAGACTTCTTCTGTCAAAATACCTTTCAAGAATAAGCTTCCAGTACTATCCACATAAGCAACTACATTGCCGTCTTTATCTTTTATTATAAAAGAATTATCAGCAGGGCTCAGCTCAGTTCTATTTTCAATCAAAGATCCACTAATGCCCAAATTACCTTCCGGATTCGTAATAACTAAATTTGGACTGTTATTTAACCCATCAATTACAAAGTCATCACTATCAGCAGTAACTCCTTCAGTGAAATTACCCCTAATATCCACGTCTCCAAAGCTGTTAAACACTGCCAACTTGATGTTTCCTACCCCTCTTATCTCAAAATTCTGCGAAGAAATATCAATTTGTCTAACTTCTATATTAAAAACGTTTGAAGAAATAAGTCCATAAGAATCATTCGCAGTTATAGAGGTAGTTCTATTTCCTAAAAATCCCTCATCAGGGATAATGTAGGCAAAATCATCCTCAAAACTTATAGTTATATTATCCATCTCACTATATCCATATGTCAATTTATCACCATCTTCATCAGAAAAATATACACTTAAGCCTAAAATATACTCTTCATCTTCAAAAATGCTTATGTCCCCAATATCCTTTGCTAATACAGGAACAGCATTGGTTGCATCTTCTTCAATCAAATATTTTATATCGTCTATTCTCAAAGTTGCATTCTCCAACTCAACTATTAGATTATAGCTACTTTCATTACCATTAAAAGAGCAGGAATCAATACATACATCTTCAAATTCTACAATATTTTTAATAAATTCTGCTGTCAGATTGCCCCATGAAGAATAAGCAATGTCTGAGTAAGGATCATCTGAATCCAGATCATAATCTACATAAAGCACCTGTCCAAGCACCAAATTATTCAAACTGCTCCCATAACCTCCATACACTAGATACAAACTCTCATTCCATGAATCTCTGGAACTTTCCAAATCCACAAATCCACAGCAGCTATCGCTTCCAAAACATGCAAAATTACTTTCCTGATCCTCAATAGAAAATATCTCATACCTGGTGCATAATTTACTTTCGTCAACATCCCAGTTAAAGTCACCATCAATACTAAAGTCAACAATTCCACTCTCACTCTCAATACCGTCATTATTCGCATCATAAATTGGATCATTCCCGTACCCAAACTCAATGTTAATTATTTTCTCATCAGTTTCATTGATAATAGTTTCAGTATCATTAATAGTGGTTTCATTTATTAAAGATTCATTTATTGTAATTTCTTCTTCATCAACCACAAGCCCAGTTATACTGAACAATCCGGATTCAGTCTCAACAAGCTTAGAGCTGTCAAAAATAAGATACCTCTCCCCATCATCCTCAATATACACTTTAGCCTCTCCATTCCCTATTATGCTGCCGTCTATCTTTACACTCTTTAGATTTCCAGGATTGGACATGGCCCATACATAACTGCTAGACTCGCTAAACTCCAGATTAACATCATCAACATAGTTGGATTGCTTTGTCACTATAGCAAAACCCGTTATTACAGGCTCTAAATAATAAGCTCCGACAAGCACCAATGCCAATACCAGATACACACCAATAACCTCTAGGAAAAGCTTATGTTCGACTTCCTCATGTGATAATTTTATCTTCATTTCAACCCTTTTTTCCTCAATAATTCTTTAAATTCCTTGCATTTCTCGGATGTCCTTTGATGTATCATAAGATTCTGTTTAGCATGGTGTTCACTAAATCCGATAATATCCTTATCACAATTAGAACACTTCATCAGAAATTGCTTTTTTTCCTTCATTATACCCTCAATACCCTATCTACTATACCTACTATATCTACTCTATATACTCTAGAACCCCTATCATATATAAATCTTACTATAAAAACTGCATTTACACACCAACCCTTTTGAGGTAGGAAGGTTTAAATAGGACATATTATTCCCAGATATTACCCGTTACACTACTTAACGTAGGAGGGAAGATGGATAAATCACTGATAGAAACTACATTAAAGGAAGTAAAAGGTAATTCTCCTAAAAAAAACTTTAAACAGAGCATAGACTTAGTCATAAACCTTAAAGGCCTTGACTTAAAGAAAACAGAGCACCAGGTAAACTCATTCCTTACTTTGCATAACGATACCGGAAAGAAGATTTCTGTCTGCGCTTTTGTTGATTCCGATATGGAAACAAAGACAAAAGATGTTTGCGATGAAACAATTCTTGTGGACAACTTTGGCAGATACAAAGGCAAAGCAGAAATGAAAAAGCTTGCAAACAAGCACGATTTCTTTATTGCACAGGCATCTGTAATGTCAAAAGTAGCTACAGCATTTGGAAGATTCTTAGGTCCGCAGGGAAAGATGCCAAACCCTAAGATAGGCAGCGTTCTTCCACCAAATGCCAATGTAAAACAGGTCTATGACCGGCTAAAAAAGACAATAAGCCTTGCGACAAAGAATGAGCCGACAATAAAGTGCAGAGTCGGCTATGAAGATACTAATGATACAGAAGTCATAGATAATATATTGACAATATACAATTCAGTAATACAAAAACTTCCGAATGACCAGCATAACGTAAAAAGCATCATACTCAAGCTTACAATGGGCCCTGCTTTTGTCGTAGGGAAAAAGGCAGAAGAGAAAGGCAAGAAAGCCAAAGCAAAGCCAGAAGAGCCGAAAGCAGAAGAGAAGCCAAAAGAACAGACCAAAAGAGAAGAAAAGAAAAAAGTTGCAAAACACTAAAAAATTCCAATAAAAAAAATTCAAAAATTATTGAAAAAAAACTGAATAAAAATTGTTGAAAAATGACAGGCGTCGCAGAATACAAAAAGAAATATGTGCAGGACATGTCCAAATTGATCAGGCAGTATTCTATTGTAGGCCTGGTAAATATGGAGAACCTTCCTGCTCCGCAGCTGCAGGTAATGAGGTCAGAGCTTCGTGGAAAAATGGAGCTCTACATGACAAAGAAAAGATTGATGAGGATAGCTTTAGAAAAAATAAAGAGCGAAAAAAAGAGCATAGAAGAGCTAGAAAAACATTTCGAAGGAATGCCCGCTTTTATTTTTACAAACGAAAACCCATTCAAATTAAGCAAGACTCTAAGAAAAAGCAGGACAAAAGCACCTGCAAAAGCAGGGCAGACAGCTCCAAGTGATATAACCATCAACAAAGGACCTACTCCATTCGCTCCGGGACCGGTAATAAGCGAATTAAGTGGTGTAGGGTTGAAAGTAGGGGTAGAAAATGGAAAAGTTGCTGTCAAAGAAGATAGTGTAATTGTCAAAAAAGGAGAAAAGATAAATCAAAAAGTAGCTGAAATTTTGACAAGATTGGACATAAAGCCGATGGAAGTTGGCCTAGGTCTTGTAGCAGTTTATGAAGATGGAATAATCTACTTAAAGGACATACTTGATATAGATGAAGATGCATTCAACGATAAGATAAACCTTGCAGCAACACAATCATTCAATCTGGCATTCAACATAGCTTACCCAACAAAAGAGAACATCCAGCCATTGATATCAAAAGCGTTTAATGATGCAAAGGCATTGGGTGTAGAGCAAAAAATTCTTGATGAAGGTGTTATAGAAGACTTATTGGGCAATGCAGAAAGATCTATGTTAAATCTGAAAAGCACGGCTAATGTCGAGACTGTTGAGAAGTCAAAGGAAGAGCCAAAAAAAGAACCTGCACCGGAAGTAAAGCCAGAGGAAAAGAAAGCAGAACCTCCTGTTCAGGAAAAACCAGAAGCTTTTCAAAAAGAAGAAAAAATCTTAGAAGAAGAAAAAAAGATAATTGAAGAAGAGACAAAACTAGAGGAAGAGAAACCTAAGGAAGCTCCTATTGAACAAGAAGTCCAGCAAGAAGTAAAGAAAGAAGAGGAAAAGCAGCTCGAAAAAGAAAGGATAGAGAAAGAAAAAGAGTTGGAGAAAGTAGAAGAGCAAAAAAAAGAAGAACCAAAGCCGCAACCAGTAGAGACACCGAAGGTAGAACCAAAAATAGAGAAACCAGATACCACCGATGATAAAGTCAAGCAGATGGTTGAAAACACAAAGAAGTTCGCTACAGGCACAGAAGAGACTGCAGCAGATATTATAGAAGACGTAAAGAAAGAAGAAGCACAAGAAGAGAAAAAACCGGCAGTTGAAGAAAAAACAGTTCCATCAGCTCATGATTTGAAAGAAAAAAAAGAAAGTGAAGAAAATAAAGAAGAACCAGAAAACAAAGAACAGAAAGAAGTTGAGGATCTGGCAAAAGAACTCATTAAAAAGGGAACATTAAGGAAAAAATAATTATCATAATAAAACATCAGGAGGTAAAACAAAATGGAATATGTGTATACTGCAATGTTGCTGCATAAAGCAGGACAGAAGGTAGACGAAGCTAATGTAAAAAAAGTGCTTGAAGCTGCCAACGTTAAGGTAGACGAAGCAAGAATAAAGGCTTTAGTCGCTTCTTTAGACGGAGTAAACATTGATGAAGCAATAGAAAAAGCTGCCGTACCAGTTGCCGCTGCACCAGCACAAGCTGCACCAGCAGAATCTGGCGGAGAAGCAAAGAAGGAAGACAAGAAGAAAGACGCAGCAGAAGAGAAGAAATCTGAAGAGCAGGCAGCCGCAGGATTAGGAAGTCTATTCGGATGAGTTGCTTTAACTTTATTTTTTTTAATTGTAATTAATTTTGCTAGTTCGCAGATTATTTAACAATATTTTTATACTTCTTATTCCACAAAAATAAAAATGGATTCAGAGACCAACAAAGAAACGAAAAAAGATCTGTTTGCACAGTTGGACAAATTAAGAAAAGACATTAATTCTTCAAGAAATGAGCTGAACAAGGCAAATGACGAGAAAGAATCCTCTTTTCGGAAGAAAGAAGAGCTTTCCAAAGACATAAGGAAAAAAATACAAATCATAAAGGAAAGCAGGAAAAAGCGAGACGAATTAACAAAAAAGGTCAAGGAACTGAAAGAAAAACGCACCGAGCTTAATGAATCTACCAAAAACAAGATTTCTGAACTTGTAAAATTAAAACAAGAAGTAAAAAATTTAACAAAAATCCAAGAAAATCATAGATTTTCTGGACACAGGAAAAGCTCTGCTTTTCCCAGTGAGTCCAAAGTTAAGGACCCTCAAAAGCTAAAAGGAGAGATAGACACAATAGAAACAAAGCTGGAAACAGAAGCTATGGCCTTTGAGAAGGAAAAGGAGCTGTCAAAAAAGCTTAAGAAATTAAAAAACTCTCTGGGAGATGCATCTGCTGTTCTAAGAATAATTGACAAGATAAAGAAATCGAGCCCGGAGATAGACAACACGAGGAAAAATACCAACATAACTCATAATGAAATACAAAAGCTTGCTGCAGAAAGCCAAAAGATGCATGAGACCTTGATAAAGAATTCAAAAGATGTAGACGAGCTGAAAAACAGAGAAAAAGAGGAATTCAAAAAATTTTCACACTATAAAAAACAATTTAACGAAGCGAACAATAAGATCCAGGAAAAGCTCGGAAAATTAAATGAAATCCGGGAAAAGATCAACAAGTTCAAACTCGAAGAGGATGAAAAAAGAAAATTAAGGGAAACTAAGGTTATCCAGAGCAAAGAGCAGGAGATAGAGGAAAAGATAAAATCCGGTAAAAAGCTGACAACTGACGATTTCCTTATGTTCCAGGAAGCCCTCAAAGGCAAGAAAGTATAATTTCTTCTATACAATAAAAAGTACTAAACATGGACTAAATATGTATTAAAATAGTAGTATATATGTAATAAAAGAATAAGGTTATTATTAAAACAAATTAATGATAATAGAATATAAGAAATCTTACTATTATTCTTTTTTAGAAATAAACTGGGTATAAGAGCATTTGCCGCATGTCTCTCTGTCTTTATGCTTTGCCAAAAATACACCAGAGCCGCACTTAGTGCAGAATTTGTTCTTCCTTTCCACTTTTCCCTGCGCAGCCCCGTAAAGCTTACCTACTTGCATAGCCTTTTTTTCCTTAAGTTTCTTCTTCGCCATATTATTTTATATTTTTAATTGATTATTATTTTTATTAAATATTTTTGAAATTATATCGGTTATTTTTTATTCTCTTTTGTTGCTTCTTTTTTTTGTTGTACTTTTTGGTTTTCTTGCTTTGCTTCTTTTGGTTTTTCTTCTGTTTCTGAACTTGTAAAATTAAAACAAGAAGTAAAAAATTTAACAAAAATCCAAGAAAATCATAGATTTTCTGGACACAGGAAAAGCTCTGCTTTTCCCAGTGAGTCCAAAGTTAAGGACCCTCAAAAGCTAAAAGGAGAGATAGACACAATAGAAACAAAGCTGGAAACAGAAGCTATGGCCTTTGAGAAGGAAAAGGAGCTGTCAAAAAAGCTTAAGAAATTAAAAAACTCTCTGGGAGATGCATCTGCTGTTCTAAGAATAATTGACAAGATAAAGAAATCGAGCCCGGAGATAGACAACACGAGGAAAAATACCAACATAACTCATAATGAAATACAAAAGCTTGCTGCAGAAAGCCAAAAGATGCATGAGACCTTGATAAAGAATTCAAAAGATGTAGACGAGCTGAAAAACAGAGAAAAAGAGGAATTCAAAAAATTTTCACACTATAAAAAACAATTTAACGAAGCGAACAATAAGATCCAGGAAAAGCTCGGAAAATTAAATGAAATCCGGGAAAAGATCAACAAGTTCAAACTCGAAGAGGATGAAAAAAGAAAATTAAGGGAAACTAAGGTTATCCAGAGCAAAGAGCAGGAGATAGAGGAAAAGATAAAATCCGGTAAAAAGCTGACAACTGACGATTTCCTTATGTTCCAGGAAGCCCTCAAAGGCAAGAAAGTATAATTTCTTCTATACAATAAAAAGTACTAAACATGGACTAAATATGTATTAAAATAGTAGTATATATGTAATAAAAGAATAAGGTTATTATTAAAACAAATTAATGATAATAGAATATAAGAAATCTTACTATTATTCTTTTTTAGAAATAAACTGGGTATAAGAGCATTTGCCGCATGTCTCTCTGTCTTTATGCTTTGCCAAAAATACACCAGAGCCGCACTTAGTGCAGAATTTGTTCTTCCTTTCCACTTTTCCCTGCGCAGCCCCGTAAAGCTTACCTACTTGCATAGCCTTTTTTTCCTTAAGTTTCTTCTTCGCCATATTATTTTATATTTTTAATTGATTATTATTTTTATTAAATATTTTTGAAATTATATCGGTTATTTTTTATTCTCTTTTGTTGCTTCTTTTTTTTGTTGTACTTTTTGGTTTTCTTGCTTTGCTTCTTTTGGTTTTTCTTCTGTTTTACTTTCTTTCGGCTTCTCCTCTGTCTTAGCTTCTTTCTGCTCAGCTTTTCCTTCTTTCTTATCCTCTTTAGGTTGCTCTTTTGTTGGTTTCTCTTCCGCTTTTTCCCCTTCCTTCTTCTCTTTCTTTTCTACTTCTATTCTTTTCAAATCTTCTTCCTTTTCGTAAACGTAAGATAGATTCTTTGCTTTTTTCTGCCCGTATTGAGTATAAATATTTTTGACTACAATCAATTTCTCATCTTTTCCAAGATCCTTGCCGAGTTTGCTTTTGATCTCTTCTCTTGAAGGAGTTGTTTTTTCAAATACAACTTCTGCCTCTACTTTAGTCCTTGACAGCAATGGTTCTTCCTTCTTATTGATTATCTTCAACTCCATAGAAAAATCACCTTACTTTGATTGCATATTCTCCGTTTTCAGTTATGCCTATCTTTTCCCCAATTGATGATTTGCTTGTATCCAGTACATACAGCCTTCCCTGCCATGTTGGCGAGAACTCACCTTTATTGAGGCCTTTTTCCTTTATTTCAGCATCTGTCAAAAGCTGTTTTGTTTTTTTTGAAGCTATTTTTCTTGCCATTTTATTTCTTGCTCTTCTTCTTTTCCTTCTTCTGCTCTTTCTTCTTTTCTTTAGGCTCTTCTTTTGTTGCTTTTTCTTCTTCCTCTTCTATCCAGTCCAGTCTTCCAAGCCCTTGCTGCCTCATTGTAAGGCCCAATTTAGGGTTTAAAGCATCTTTGAAGGAAACCGCTATTATTCTTGCCCTACAAACATCATTCATTTTCAGGCTCCTTTTGCTCTCTTTCCCTGATAAAGTCTTCTCCTTGCTGAAACTTACAAAATCATCCATCGTTTGGGATACGTGTATCATACCATCTATAGGCCCTAAAGTTATGAAAGCCCCAAAATCAACTATGTCTCTTATCTTCCCTACAATAACTTCCTGAAGCTCCGGCTTAAAGCTCATAACCTCGAATGTAGCTTCATAGTAACAAGATCCATCTCCTGGAATTATGACACCTTCCCCTATATCCTTGACTCCTGAAACATCTATCACAACACCAAGATCCTTTGAAATAAACCCATCATACTTCTTTTTTATGCTTTTTATAACGGATTCTTTAGTGTCCAGATCAAACAGGTTTGGAGGCACTCTTACACGGTCTTTAAGTTCTATCTTGTAATACATTTTCTTCTGAGCATGCGACTTATTTTATAAACCTTTCTCAACTTTCGTGCAGATAAAACGCTTAAAATAATAGCATCCTGCTTTCCCCTGCACCAGGAAGGACTTTTAGTTAAAGCCCTTGTCATTGATTATAGCAAGAATCTTTTTCTGCCTTAACACAATGACCTCTACGTTAAGGTTAATTAGCCTCCTTTTTAAATCTTTGTCTTGGGTAGCAACAATATAATTGCCTTTTTTGGCATATTCTAAAATAACATCATCAGTATGTTTATCACTTTCTGTTTTAATAATATTGATTTTTTTAATGGATATTAGCTTTAATGCAATCTTTGCTGCATCTTTATGTTTGCCTTTTTGCTCCTCAACGATTTTCTTAAGTTCTTCTAATGTTTTATCAAGAATAGAAATGTTGTATTTAAATGTAGAAATCTTATCTATTTGTGTAAATATATCTACTTTGAATTGATATACAGCTAAAAGGAAATTTGTGTCCAATAGTATTTTTTTATAATTATTTTTTTTATTCATTGTTTATTATTTTTCATTGAAATTTTTATTTATTGATAAGGGTTTTATTATTTTAATTATTGTATAATTTTTATTGAATTTTAATATTATTTTATTGAACTCTTGATTACTGTACTACACTGCCAATTATAAACATTTTTATAATTACCCTAATAAACTTATAGTTATGAAAGGATTTTTAACAACCCATAAGGGCATGGAAGATGTAGCAGCTTTGGAAGTAAAGGAACTCATAGATAAAAAATCAAAGATAGATGAAGCATGCGTCGTTTTTGACATAAAAAACTACGAAGATTTATTCAAATTATGCTACAAATCACAATCTGCAATAGGTGTTTTTTATCTTTTAGCTGAATTCAACTACAAAGATATATTCAACGATACCAAAAAAAACATAGAAAAATCAAATCTTAAAGAATGGTTGAGTAAAAACACTAAGTTTAGGGTAAACTGTATAAAAAATCATGAAGATAAAATATCAACTCCAGAAATAGAAGAAAAACTCGGGGAAATAATCATAGACCATATACAAAAAAAATACAATTACAAGCAAAAAGTTGATCTCGAAAACCCGGAAATTATATTCTCATTCCATCTAAATAAAAAGAAATGTTTCATTGGCATAGATTTCGCTGGCTTTGACCTCAGCAAAAGATCTTACAAGATACTCCAGCATGCAGGAGACATAAAAGGAACCATAGCTTATTTCCTTGTTAGATCAGCCAACTTCAATAAAAACGAAACACTGTTAGATCCTTTTTCAGGTTCCGGAACAATCCCAATAGAAGCAGCTTTATTTGCCTCAAGTTTCCCGGTAAACTTCTTCAACAAGGAAAAATTCATATTCTTAAAGTTCAACAAATTCAATGATTTTAATAAACTATTCAAGAAATTAGATAAGGAATCATCTCAATCCAAATTAAAGATTAATAACTTGGATTCTTCAATGAAGCATATCAACTATGCCAAGAAAAACAGCAAGCTGGCCGGAATAGAAAAAAGAATAAATTTCAGCAGGATGGACGCAGAATGGTTGGACACAAAATTCAGTAAAGGTAAAATAGACAAAATAATCACAAAATTTCCTTCATCACAACAAAAAGAAAGAGATACCTACAACGAATTCTTTTACCAGGCAGAATTTATACTCAACAATAAAGGAAAAATTGTCTTGATAGGAAACAAAGGAATGATAGAAAAACTATCATCAAAATATAATTTTCAAATCTCTGAAAAAAAGAAAGTATATACTGGCAAACAAGAATACGATGTTTTTATACTAGATAAATTAAAGAAAGATATATAAATGAATAGATGCGTAAGTTAGTGTCAGAATGGTAGAAGTAAGGAAAACAAGCTCATTTGAGAAGATGCTCCTTATAGTTGGGCTTCTTATACTTGTCATAGGCTATATGTTGATAAGTAAAACTTACAATGCAGAAGGAGGAGAATTAAGCTGGGGCTTCCTTCAAACTATTTTCTTGTGGCTTTTGATGGTCATATTCATCATAATGCTTGCAATTGGGGAAGACATAAAGGAAGGCATCCTTATCCAGCAGCTTAACGAAATTAAATCCCTCAAAGATTCTATGTTGAAAGGGAAGAAAAAGGGTTAAGTTTATAAACGAAAACTTCTTACTTTAGGGTGTAGGGTCAGTACTTAGCTGACGGTGTTATGTAATAATAACGCTGAGGAAAGTCCACCCACCCAACTGAGAAATTAGTTGATGGACACTTGCGGAAGCAAGATCCAGAAATGGATGGCAACCACTCAGAAACGAGACCACCTGCATTTAAGATGATAATGGTGAAATTCTTGGCGACAAGAATGAGTTAACCCTTTGATGTTTTTGCAGGAAAGGATGAAACGGTGAGTCCTGTTTGGTGCAAGTCAACGCTGCAAAGCTAAAGACGCTTAGTTAAATGCTAAGACAGATGATGGCAGCTTGCTGCTGAAAACATCTGACAGAAGGTGGCTTATTCTGGCCCTATATTTTACTAAAAATAAACGATTAAAATGCCACAAGACAACAAAATTTCAATGCCCTCCGGAATGGGCGGCTTAATGAGGTACTTTGATGAGTACAAGAGCAAGATAAGAATAAAGCCGGGCCATATAATAATCATGGTTGTAGTTGTTATGGCAATAATGATATTTCTTTACACTTACGGAAACAGTCTTTTAGGGATATAAAATGATGCCGGGAATGAATCCATGTATAAACCTATTTGAATAAGTAATTCCACTTTTCTGTATCTTGACAAGTATCATTTAATTTTTTTATACCTCTTTCAGTAATATTCCATAATTTAATACGATTATTTTTCTTAATCACATTGATCATATTAAGTTGTGCTAAATAACCAACTGTATCATATACAGTCTTTTTATTTTTCTTAGTTCTTTCTATGAGATCTTTTGTCGTAAAGAATCCTTTACTATTCTGAATTTCTACAGCATTGAACAAATAATAAGCAATTCTTAATCCCCTTGGTAAACAACTCAATTTCTGCCCATTTAAAATTTTCTTAATATTATCTCTTTTATACTTTATAGATATATATTTTCCACACAAATCATAGAATAGCCTTATGTTATCAAAACCAAAAATGGCTAGATGCCAACTTATAGATGCTATTCCATTAGAGGAAATATAAACATTCACAGGATAAATCTTAGCGTTTATTCCATACTTTCTTAAGAGCAATTGAATACCTATAAGAATTAGTGATGGATTTGATAATACCTTTTCTTTTAAATTTTCATCTAATTTTGAGAAAATAACTACCTTTGATTCTTTATTGCTCGAACTTATTATATTGACCTTGCAATTTAATAAAATAAATCCTCTTTCTTCTTTTGTTAATTTTATTAAAGAAGCTTGAGCTATTCTAATACCACTAAGACTATTAGGTACATATCCTTCCGTATCTAAAAATTTGCTTAATAAAATTGAATGATATTTCCTGGAACACGAAAACATCCAAAGCGGTAAAAAATTATTAGCAATTAATTGCTTATAGTTTACTTCTATACCTCCAATATTCACTATATGACCAATAATAGAATGGCCCTTAATTTTAACTAAGTTACCTAAATTCTTAACATAAGGTTCAATGCCAACTTCATTAAAAGTCGATACAATTTCATGAGCAAAATCTTTATCTTCAGCAAAGATAGTAAATGTTTTCATATTAGTATCTAAGATTATTCCAAATATTAAAGCCCACTTTTCATCTCTTAAATCAAAAGGCAAACCATTTATGTTAATATATTTTGATTTAATGCTGGGTTTTAATTGTACTACATTTTTCTTAATTATATTTACATCAAATATATTTATTTTTTGATTAGATAAAAATTTAATATATTTCCTTAAAGTGTCTACTCGTAGACCTTCATATCCTTTATTTATAGATTCATTAATCAAATAAAAATTTACTCCATATTTTCTATTAACTCTATCTAATCCATATCTCTCTTTCATGAAATTTGATAAATCCTTCAAAATATTTTTCCCATGATTATTAAATTTCAATATGAAATGATTAGGTAAATCATCTAAATCTATAAGAAATTTGCTAGAACTTGTCTCCATTTTTTTAATCAGTCTATCTAAGCATTCTTCTCTGAGAGAGTACTTCTCTTTTTTGATTCTTGATATTTCAATAAGTTCTTTAGCTAACCTTATGACTATCTGAACTTCTTTATCTACAGGAATATTTTTAATTTCTTTAATTTGCATTTCTTGTTTCTTAAAATTCATTTAAATCACCGATGATTATGCTATATGAAAACTGTTGATATGATTTTAGCAATCATATTGCAAAATTATAATCGAATAGTTGAGGTTTGAAAATATGATTTAAATTGAATAAAATCAAGAAATCAAAAGAAATTGTCATTTAAATACCTTATCCGCAAATGTCCAGTGCAGTATAGGCAATGTCCAGTGGGTAAGACAAGCTAAAAACCTATATATTTTTATAGTGTACAATATAACTAATAGCTATGATACCTGGTTTAAATAGTAGACAAGCGAAGGAAATGATGCGCAAAATGGGCATGAAACAAGAAGAGATAGAAGCACGTGAAGTCATAATAAAAACAGACGATAAAGAAATCATAATTCAAAATCCACAAGTATCTAAGGTGAATATGATGGGCCAGGAAACTTTCCAGGTCGTTGGCCAGCCTGTTGAAAGAGAACTTTCTTCTGAACCTGAAATAAATGAAGATGATGTCAAGACAGTCATGGATCAGACAGGAGCGACAGAAGAAAAAGCAAGAGAAGTTATAGCAGCAAGTGATGGTGACCTGGCAAAGGCAATTATGTCTTTAAAGGGAGAATAAAAGAATTTTCCTTCTAAAATGGAAAAATTCCAGGAGTTGAGAGATGCAGCAAATAAGAAACTACAGCTTGCAGACCACATACTGACAATGACTTATCCATTGGTCAAAGACCCGAAATTACTGCTTTCAGTCGTTGAAAATCTATTTCTTGCATTTACGTATGCAATGAGCTCCTTGCTTTACTATGAAAGGCTGTTTAAGCGCATACCGCCGTTTCCTGACGATTTCAAGAGTAAGTTTGAGATATTCAAGGACAAATGCATTAGTAAACACAGCTTAGACAGAGAATATCCTAAAATAATACAGGACATCAAGGAAATTATAGTGGCCCACAAGAAGAGCCCAATAGAATTTTCAAGGCATGAGTCACTAATCATATGCAACGGAGATTACAGGACAAGAACAATATCTGCAGATTTAATCAAAGACTACGTTGCGAAAGCAAAATTATTTATAAAAAGCGTCTCTACTATTGTAAGCAAAGACGAAACAATATTTAGGTAAGGCATATAAGATAAAAATACAACAAAATTTGATACAAATTTTACGCGCCCGTAAAACAGTCTCGGGGCATCGAAGATGCCCCCATACGCTAGTGTGCAGGCACGCACAAAAATGCAAGAAGATTTAGATAATGCAAAAGACGAATTGAAGAGAGTTGACCATTTGTTCTATGTTAGCTTAAAATACACCCGTACAGCCGATATGATGAGGCATATGGTTGAAAGGCTGATAAAAGCATTTTCCTTTGGCATAGATTCTCTGCTTAAGTATGCAAAAGAGAATAAGAAAATAGCAGAAATACCCTCTAATCCAGCCATGAAAGCTAAATTATTATCTGAGACATTTCCGGAAGATGAAGTCCTAAATCACATTAATCTTTATTTGAAGCTGAGGAAGATAATTCGTGTAAGCTACACTCAAAGAGAAGAATACAGAAGACACGTCACGATGACATGCACATTGGATAATAGTGAGGTAGTTGAAGTTAACATAGATACTTTAAAAGAGGATTATGAATCTGCAAAAGATTTCATCAAGTATGTGGAAATGATTGTTGAAGGGAAGAAAGAGGAGGAATGAGGGACATAAAAAAACATCTTATTGAGAAAGGATGGGAAAAAAGAGACATAAATAAAGCGATAAAAATAATAGACAAAGCAAAAAAAACCAAGCATCCGAAGATAAAGATCCTTGACAAAGCAGTCTACTGGTTTTCTTTAATAGTTGCCATTATTGGTAATTTTATAATATCTGTAGCGCTCATACCTTTTCTTCTTGCACTGAGCGGCATGCAACTTTTTTTATTTATAATCATCTTAGGCCTTTCCTTTGGATTGTTATTTGAATTATTAGTAAGGGGGATAGAGAATTTAGAGACAAAACACCATCTTTTCCTAGGAATAATAATCCCTATCCTTGCTATAATAAATTTCATAGTTATATCAAACAATATTAAAACATTTATAGGATTGGAAAGCCCACAAGACCCCATAATTGTAGGAAGCGTATATGCAATCGCGTTTATACTGCCTTATATTTCTTATCAGATTTTTTTGAAAGAAAGATAATAAAATGGATTGTAACGTATTCATTATTCACGGAATCTATGGAAGCCCTGAAGAGAATTGGTTCCCTTGGTTAAAAAAGGAATTGGAATTATTAGGTTGCAGGGTGTTTGTTCCGAGATTTCCAAACCCTGCTAATCCAAAGTTCAACGAATGGATGGAATTCTTGGATAAATTTAAAGAGCATCTTAATGAGGACTCTATTGTTGTTGGCCACAGTCTAGGTGTTACTTTTTTATTGAGTGTTCTTGAAAAATATTCTGCAAAAGCAGCATTCTTTGTTGCTAGTGTTACTCCGGGAATAAAAAATGAGTTCTCATGGCAGATGAAGACATTTATAGACAAAAAACCGGATTGGAGTAAAATAAAGAATAACTGCAAAAATTTCTTCATCTACAACTCAGATAATGACCCTTACATCCCTTTATCAAAAGGGGAAGAATTAGCAAAAAACCTTGATTCAAAATTAAAAATCATCAAAAATGCAGGCCACTTTAATGAAAAAGCAGGATATAAAAAATTTGAGCTCCTATTAAAGGATATTAAAAACCTAATCACAAAACATTTATAAGGCAAAACTCAGTTCTGATTATTATGGCGGCGATAGTATAACCTGGTTAGTACATAGGCCTGTGGCGCCTATAGTTCGGGTTCAAATCCCGGTTGCCGCCCTTCTTTTCCGCAACATTTATATACATTTTAACCAAGATTTTTCTTATGGCAGACCCATTACCCTTTGCCCTTAAAGAAGCCCCGATGAATACTACCTATCTCCAGTATAAAGGGGTTTGGGACATGCAGGATTTGTATGAATACATGGCTTCTTTTTTCCATAAGCATAAGTTCAAGTTCTATGAACTGCGTTACATACAAAAGCGCCCTGGGCCTTTTGGGCCTGAGACGTATTATGTCTGGGAAGCAACAAGGAAAGCAGAAGAATATTATAAATTCATAATGAGAGTATTTTTGCACACCTTTGACACACAGGATATAGAGGTTGTCATGAAGGACGGCAGCAAGAGAACATATACAAAAGGAAGGTTATGGATACAGTTCAGGGGCAATGTGGAAATGGATTATGAGGGAAAATGGGAAGAGAATTCTTTCTACGCAAATCTAAGGAATTTCTACCATAAGTATGTTATCTGGAAAAAGATAGAAGGAATATGGTGGGATAACATGTACTATACTATTTTTATGAAATTGCACTCCTTAGTAAAAGAAAGGTTAAAGATGGAATCAGAAGGCTATGAGCATAGGCACTTTGCGGGTGTAAGATAAATGTCCGAACTCAGAATAGTTGTGGATCATTTAAGGCTTAATTACAATGGACCGTTTAATGCAAAAGACTTATTCAAACACATTACTGCGTTTCTTAATGAACGTGGTTTTGACACTAAGGTCGACAAGGAATTTGAGCACAGCACAAAATCAGGAAAGCAGATGGAATGGCAGATAAATCCCTGGAAGAGAGTAACCGATTATGTAAGGTACTGGCCTAAGGTCAGGATACTTGTTTCTGATTACAAGAAGGTTGATGCAGTAGTGGACAACAAGAAATCAAAAGTAGGCAACGGGCGCGTAGTGATATACATAGATGGTTACTTAGAATTAGACGAATCTAACAGGTGGGAAGGGATGCCAATGTTGCAGTTTTTTAGAAACCTATACAACAATTTTTTTTACAAAGTATACACAGAAAGGTTTGAGCAAAGGCTTAACCAGGATATGCATCATTTATATGATACAATAGAGCAATTTTTTAATATTTACAAGCATTATAAGGTTGTTTCAGAGCCCCAATTGTTTGAATAAAATGGCAGAAAAAAAACACGTATTGCATGATTTAAGGTTGAGCTATCACGGCCCTTTGTCAATAGAGGAATTTTATGCCGAAGTGGAGAAATGGATGGAAGAAAACGGCCTAAATAAAGATCTTAAAAGAAAATCTGAAGATGTTACCTCAAAAGGCAAGAAAATAGAGTGGGTAATAGAGACATGGAGACAAGCAACTCACCATGTAAGGCACTTAATAAGATTAAGAGTTCTGTTTAACCATGTAAAGGAAGTTAAGCTCAAAAGAAAAGGGCGCAATATTAAAATAAATCAGGCAGACGTGCTGATAGAAATAGATGGTTTTGTTGAGACTCACCTAAGCACCCAGTGGACAAATAAGCCATCCTATCAATTTTTCAGGACTTTGTTCGATAAATACATCTGGAACATAGGCATGACTGAGACTGAGAGATTAGAAGGCCAAGTAGGGACAGACTGCTATGCTCTGCACAAAAGGCTTAAGACTTTTCTTGAATTATATAAAATGAAAGTTGCATAGTATGGGCTGTGTTCAAAATGTAGGTTGCCATCAATTTGTGAGCACCCGTCATAGATGAGTACACGCGACAAGGGGGACGTCCTGCTCAAAAACCAACAGACAAACTGACTCGGTTTTTGGCACCACCTGCGGTGGCTTACGGAGAACCCACAGAGTGGGTGCCGGAAATCTCTGATTTCCGAGCATGTCGCCTTATGCTAACAACATAAAGTGCGAGCCGATGGCAACCCAAGCATTAGCGAGATTTTGAATACAGCCATAATATAGCAATATTTAAAAACAAATTTCTTTTCTTTTATAATGCTGGGCTTATGCGAGGGTAATCATTAAGTTCTTTGCTTAATGAGCCTCAGAGCGAAGCCTGGTCAAACGCGCAGGTGTTAGTAATAGCTGCGAAACTTAAGACCAGACAGAACAATCCATAATGGAGCACTTCTGTATAAGGAAGATATCCTGTTCCTTAGTGGATCCGAGTGCAAATCTAAAATTTTGCCGGAAAGGTTCGAATCCCTCCCCTCGCATTTTTTATGCCTCTGTAGCATAGTAGCCAGTGCGCCAGATTTTAAGATATCCCTTAAATCCGCAAGACCTTGGTATTACGCTAGACGAAAACTTCAAGCTCGCTTGAAGGCTTATGGTTAAGTCCGAATAGGTGGAGGTCCCGGGCGCACATCCCGGCAGAGGCTTTCAATATTCTATAGAAAACTTTTTAAACAATAATTACAATATCGCAGTCATGGCAAAGATAAGCAAAATAATGATTGCTAATGTTCCGACACTGAAAAAAGAGGCAAAGATTTCTGATGCAGCAAAACTCATGGCAAGTAAGCCTCATGGATGCGTGGTTATTGTCGAAGGAAAAAAGCCGATAGGAATAATTACCGAGTCAGATATAGTAAAAAATTTAATTTCTAAAAAAACAAATCCAGGAAAAAATGTAACAAAAATCATGAGCTCCCCAGTCACTAACATAGACATTAATACAAAAATAGAAAAGGCCAACAAAATAATTGACACAAAGCACTTCAGGAGATACCCCATAGTTCAAAATGAAAACCTAGTAGGTTTAGTGACTGAAAACAGGGTTGTGCAGGAAATAAATGATAATATAAAGTTCCACAGAAATATACAGAATGCAGTCCTTATCCTTTTTGTAATATTCGAGTTCGCTATTTTCGTTTTATATGAGTATTTAATCAAATTTTTTCCGTTTTTAAGGTGATATGATGATAAAGGCAAGAGCAATAATGACTGAAAATGTAATAACAATAAATGACAGTGCGACTCTAACAGAAGCATCAAGATTGATGGTAAACAAGCATGTCAAGAGTCTGCTGGTCATGAAAAACAAAACTCCAATAGCAGTTGTTACACAGAACGACCTGATAAAGGGATCATTAAATAAAATCTCAAGCAAGGTAAAAGGAGTAATGAATAAAAAATTCCTCGTAGTAGAACCTGATGCGAGCTACGCTTATTTGATTAAAAAATTAAAAAACGAAAAGATAGGAAAATTCCCTGTTGTTGAGAACAACAACTTGGTTGGAATCATAACAGAGACAGACCTTGTAGAGGCCACAAGAGATTTTACAAAGTTTCATCAAATAATGCAGGAAGTCATACTCACTGTATTTGGCCTCATGACTGCTTTTTTCCTGTTTTTCTTCAGTCCTCTTGGGCAATCCATCTTTAGAGGCTAGTTAAAACCAATTTTGTCCATGAGTATAGCAATCTTTTTATATCTTCCATTCTTAACTATATTTATGGGCCCGTAGTCTAGTGGCTATGACGTCGCCTCGACATTAAATAGATCATATTTATGGGTATATATTGAAATGGCGGAGATCAAGGGTTCAAAACGATCTTTTCCGCTTACGCGCAAAAGCTCGACCAAAAGCTTTCGGGAGCCACATTCACTCCGTTCGGTGGCTCGTGCTTCGCAATGGAAAAGGTTGATGAAAGTCCCTTCGGGCCCATTAAATTTCAATCAATTAAAATGAATTCAGAGATATATCGGAAAATTATTTTTACATTGATTTTCCTAGTCCTTATTTTGATATCTTTCCTGATTATAAAGCCATTCATTACAGCGGTTCTTACAGGAATAATTTTTTCTTATATATCCTACCCATTATATTCAAGGATCAATAAAAAAATTAAAAATAAGAATATTTCTTCGCTGATAGCTTCTTTGCTGGTGATACTGGTAATAACACTGCCTTTATTTTTTGTGCTTAATACAATATCCAAGGAAGCTTATACCACTTATCTTTTATCCAGGCAGAAAATAACAAGTGGACTGTTTCTTGAAGAATGTGATCCTGCTGACAAGCCCTTATGCAAAACAACAAATTATTTGATTGACAAGGCCAATGACCCTCAGATAAGATACTATATAGAGACTACAATTAAGGAAACAACGACAAAAATAACAGATAGCATTTCCAACATCCTGTTTTCGATTCCGATTTTTATACTCGACTTATTTATAATTCTTTTTGTCATGTTTTTTCTTTTTAGAGACGGTAAAATTTTTGTTTATAAGATTGAAAGGCTTCTGCCTTTAAAGGACAGGTTTAGGCAGCATGTCTTTAAAAAACTAAATGATATGACCTATGCAGTTATTTATGGGAGCATAATAATAGCAATAATCCAGGGCACCTTGGGAGGAATAGGTTTCCTCGTATTTGGATTGCCTTCGCCTCTTCTTTGGGGAGCAGTAATGACTTTTGCAGCTTTGATACCTTATGTAGGTTCTAGTATAATCTGGCTCCCCGCATCTCTGATACTGATATTTAATGGCTATTTTAATCTAGAGACAACTTTAATTGTAAAAGGAATACTTTTTATGCTTTATGGCATGTTTGTTATTGCCACAATAGACAATATATTAAAGCCTAAAATAATAGGTGATAAGGCAGGATTGCACCCTATTTTAGTCTTGCTCGGAGTTGTTGGTGGCTTGTCTCTTTTCGGTTTTATAGGGATAATCCTAGGCCCAATAATATTTGCAATGTTAGTTGCTTTTATAGATATATATGAAGAAGAGAAGAGATAGAACTGCAATAACTGAAGTTGATGCGAAAGTCGGTGCTTGTGCGTAATATGCCAATGCATATAGTTCCGCAGGATTGTGCACTACGACCTGAGCAAAGCGAAGTTGAGAAGCATGTTAAGGCCTCGCACAAGCCGTGAACGCGACGAGCGACTGCGAGTCGCTCGCAAT
>CAYXZV010000017.1:0-19035 GCA_964469645.1 uncultured Methanosarcinales archaeon
TACGCACAAGCACCGACTTTCGCACCAACCTCTCTTTATTTGCCTAAGAACTTTTTACCACCCATATAAGGGACTAAAACGGCAGGAACTTTTACAGTTCCGTCTTTCTGCTGATAATTTTCTAAGATTGCCCTTAATGTTCTTGAAGTGGCAATAGCGGTACAGTTTAATGTATGGACATACTCTTTTTCCTTGCCCTTAACGTACTTGATGTTTAATCTTTCTGCCTGGTAAGAGGTGCAGTTAGAGCAGGAAACAACTTCCTTGTAAGTCTTTTCTCTTGGCATATAGACTTCAATATCATATTTTTTTGCTGCAACTGTCCCTATGTCTCCTGTACATATATTTACAACTCTATAAGGCAATTTTAATTTTTTGTACAATTCTTCTGAGTTTTTTATCAGCTCTTCAAATATTTTCCAGGAATCCTCCGGTTTGCAGAAGACGAATTGTTCAACTTTATTGAATTGATGGACACGGAAAAGGCCTTTTTCATCAACTCCATGGGATCCAATCTCTTTTCGGAAACATGGGCTTGTGCCAACGAATTTTTTTGGAAGCTCGTCTTCATTGAATATATTATTATTGCACATCGCTGCTATTGCGTGCTCTGATGTCGCTATTAAGTATAAATCTTCATCCTCTACCTTGTACATCATTGTCTTAAAGTCTGCAAGATCGGTAACGCCTTCGTATGGCTTGCGCCTTAACATCAATGGAACTTGTGTAAGTATAAATCCTTTTTTTGTCAAAGTGTCAATAGCAAATCTTTGCAAGGCTAATTCCATCAAAGCCAGATCTCCAAGAAGATAATAGAATCCGCGACCTGAAACTTTAGCTGCTGCTTCGAAATCACCTAATCTTAATTTTTCAATTATGGCTTCATGAGTTTTCAGTTCAAAAGAAGGTTTTTTTATCTCTCCGTGTTTTCTTACAGTCTTGTTTCCGGTTTCATCTTTTCCAACAGGAACAGAACTATGCAGGATATTTGGTATGCTTATCAGATAATGGTTTATTTCATTCCTTAATTTTTCAACATCTGCAGTTAATTTGTTTACTTTCTCTGGAAGTTCGCGGGCTTCTTTTATTTTTTCCTTGATATCCTGGCCTTGCTTCTTTAATTGCCTTATCTCATCTGATACTAGGTTTCTTTTATGCCTTAATTCCTGCTCTTTTTTTAATAAATTTAAGTATTGTTCATGTTTCTTAAGAATTAAATCTACCCACTTTAGTTTTTCGGGGTCATTCCTTTTTTTTAAGTCCTTTTTTACGATGTCTGCATGTTCTTTAATGAATTTTATTGTTGGCATAATAGATTAAAGATTATTGGTTATATAAAAATGTTTTTGATAATAGAATAGAATTCAGTCCTTAACCATATAATAAACACGCCTATTGCTTTTTCCTTTATTTTCTACTTTAACGATTTCTATTTTTCCTATTTCAAGAATATTCTTTACGTGACAGCCACCATCTGCCTGTTTGTCTATGCCTTCTATTTCCACAATCCTTAAGGTTTCTACATCAGGAGGCATTTTGTTTGCTAATTTTACCATGTCCGGGATTTTTAGAGCTTCTTCTCTTTTCATGTAGCTGATTTTTACAGGAGCATTTTTTTGTATTAAATCGTTGGCTATTTTGCAATAATCATCCACTATTTGCCTGTCAAAGTTCTCTAAAGAAAAATCCATTCTTGCTTTTTCCGGCTCTATTTTTCCGCCAGTGATTAAAGCATTTGATTTATCGTGGAATATTGATGCTAATAAATGAGCGGCTGTATGCAATTTCATCAGTTTATATCTGCGTTCCCAATTTATTATCCCTATTACTTTATCTCCTGGCTTTAATCCAGGTTTTGAGACTTCATGGCTGATTTTATCATCAAATTTTCCTACATAAATTACTTGGAATTCTTCATTGTCTCTTAATAAGACTCCGATATCATAAGAAACACCTCCTCCTAAAGGATAGAATGCTGTTTTGTCTAGAATGACATATTTGTCGTCTTTTACGGACTCTACTGTGGCCTCGAATTCTTTAAGGTAGCAATTGTCCATGTATAATGGTTTTTCCATTTTATCCAGAAATTAATTATTTTTTTGATATCATCTTCAAAATATCCTGTTTTCCCGACCAATCCAGTGCTTCTTTCAAGACTTCTTCTATTGTATCTACTGGTACGACTTTTATTTTCTCCAGTTTTTGTTTTGGAACAATGATATCCTTGAAGTTTGCTTTTGGTACAATAATAGTTTTCATTTCAGCTTCTATTGCTGCTTCAACTTTTGATGTAACTCCGCCTACAGGCAACACTTCTCCTCGAACAGATAAAGAACCGGTCATTGCAGTATCCTGCTTTACTGGAATCTCCTTGAATGCAGACATCACTGCAGTTGCGACTGCTATGGATGCAGAATCACCTTCAACACCTTCGTATGTTTGTAAAAATTGTACGTAAATATCATAAGTTTCTTTTATATCCTCACCAAAGTATTTTTTAATTATTGCTGAGACATTTTTTATTGCTTCTTTGGCTATATCTCCTAATTTTCCTGTTGCAATGATTTCAGATTCTTTTCCACCAGGAGTTACTTCTGATTCTATTGGCAATATGATTCCAGAGAAAGGTGGTGAAACACCAATGACAGCTAAACCGTTTACTCTGCCTATTTTTTTTCCGGAAGTTACTATTATATTATATTCTTTCTTTTGATCAATGTATTTGTCTGCTATTTGCTGTTCCAATGTCCTTGCAAGGTTTTTTGCTTCTGTTATGTGCTTTTTCATGACTAAACTTGATTTCTGCTCTTTAGCTAAATCTCCTGCAGCCCTTATTAATCCTCCAAGCTCTCTTAACCTCAAAGTTAAATGCCCTTTTCTGTTTGCGCGCCTTTTTGCCTCTTCAATGATTTCATCAACTGCTTCTTTTGAAAAGTGCGGTATTTTTCCGTCTTTGATTATCTCTTGTGTGACAAAAACTGTAAGTTTGTTCCTGTTTTCCTCGTTATCAGGGAAGGTCTCTTCCATATTTACTTCATAACCATAACCTCTGATTCTGGACCTTAATGCGGGGTGCATATGCTTTACTGTCTCTGCATTTCCAGCAGCTACTAAAATAAAATCACATGGCACTGCCTCTGTTCGTACCATTGCGCCTGCTGATCTTTCAGACTGTCCCGTAATAGAAAATCTTTTTTCCTGCATTGCGGATAAAAGCTCTTGCTGCGTTGCAGGATCTAAGGTTGCTATTTCATCTACGAATAAAACTCCCATATGAGATTTATGGATCATTCCTGCAACTACACGCTCATGTGCAGGAGTTCCTAAGCCTCCGCTCTGGAACGGGTCATGAAGTACATCGCCTAAAAGCGCACCAGCATGAGCGCCAGTTGCGTCATTGAATGGCGCTTGTTTTTTCTTAAAATTATCAACAATAACTTTTGGTCCTCTTACTTTTCCCTCCATTCTTTTTCCTAAAGTTGTAGTTAGTAGAACACCTATGACAAACAAAATGGATACTAACAAGCTTGCTCCGGTCATGATTGCTGCTACAACGGGGCCATGCTTGATATAGAATCCCCATGCCCACCATGGCGCAAATATTGCAATGAAAACGAAAATGAAAAATATTATGTTTTGGTTCTTGAACATGTTCATTCCTTGAATTCTCGACCTGGCAACTAAATCACGGCCTTGTCCTGCTGGAACTGTCCTTATCATGGGTGCATTTTCATCATTAGGATTCGGAAAAGATACTGTATCAACAAGCTTTTCTTTTGGCAGGAGTTCTGCCAATGCTAAACCTAACATTGATTTTCCTGTTCCTGGTTCTCCTATCAATAAAACATTTCTTCTCTGCTGAGCTGCTTTTTTTATTAATTGGACAGCTTTTTCCTGGCCCATGATCTGGTCAACAAGAACTTTAGATATAGGAACTTCTGCAGTAGATTTGAAGTTTTTAGGAATAGATTTGGCAGGATTTGATGTAGTGTATTTTACATTATCTTCTTTTTTAACTTCCTTTGGTTTTTCAGTTTGGGAAGCTGGTTTTTTCTCTTCAGGTTTGTCTGGCATGGTCTTCGTGAGCGTATGTATATTTAAAAAGGTTTTGGAAACGGAGTTTCCAAACACCAGGAAAAATTTTAATTTTTCCGCTGGGTTTTGTTTAAAGGTATTATAGAATAAAGAACAATATTACCGGCAGCATCAAACAACCCATGCTATGACTTCTTTTGACATTAACTATATTCGGGATTATTCCTATTGCTGTTGAGACCGCTAAAATTAATAATCCTAACCATGATGAGAAATAGAAGACTAAAATTGTTATTAATAAAATTACGAAAATTGCTAAATAGGAATAATTTACTTTTTCTACAAGTTTTATGAAGAATTTTGTCATGTATAGTGTTAAGAAAGTTGCAATGCCTCCTACAAACAAGATTATTGCAAGGAATAAGATTAATGTGTTCAGGTCAATTGTTGTTAGGATTTCTCTTATTGCTAAGACAGCTCCATTTCTTGCTTTGTCTATTGCATACAATGAAACCAAAGAAACTGCCATGTTGACAGTATCAATTCCACCTATTAATATGAGGAAAGAATATGTTGAAAGTTTTCCCATTATCTGAGAGCCTAAAATAGCTGCTTGTGCAGGTCCCAAACCCGGAAAAAAGCTGACAAAACTTCCAGAGAAAGTTGCTGCTACCAAAGCTCTTGCATTTTCAAATTTAGGAATCTTTATAGTGTCTGTTATGCGTTGTTTAGGGATCTCTACTTTATTGGATAAGCTTACAATCAACATGCTTATACCAAATAATCCTGAAAGCATAGGGAATAATGGCTGCTTAAGGTCAGGCATCGTTAAAACCAATATTCCCAAGATTCCTGCCATCAAAAAAACAGTAAAAGCCCAGAATTTTTTATCTAAACCGTGTTCAATCAAAATCATGTAGATAACGACAATAAATAAAATCCATCCGATGTAAGGCTGCACATTTTCATAAAATTTTGGAACAATGATGATAAATAAGGGGATTAAGAATAATGCCAGAATTAAGCTGAATAAACTTCCAATTACTGTCAATTTTACTGCTTCGTAGCCCATTCCTTTTAATAATAATTTATGTCCAGGTAAAACTCCTAAAGCTGTTTCGGAATCTGGAGCTCCAAGAAAGATTGCTGGAAGAACGTTTAGGAAAGTATGCGCTATTGCCATGGAGATTATGAAAACACCTAAAGAAGGCAAAGAAACAAAATCCATCAGATACGCGGATGCGCTTACTAGTAGGATAGATACTAGGTTTATATGAATTCCTGGAATTAAGCCTGTAAAAATTCCTGCTAGAATACCTAATAAAGCTGCAATTAAAAATTCCAAAAACATTTTACCTTACAATCCTTAACCGGTCTGCAATAATTTCTAGTTTTCCTTCGTATTCATCTACCTTACCCATCACTTCCACTTCATTCCCTTCTTCTATGGGCATTGTTTCATTTTTATCTTTGAACAAAACAACAGTTATTTGCTGCGGCTGGGTTATTTCCATTATTGTAACTTTTTCTGTATCTATAACTTTGTTTACTCTACCTTTCAGTTTTACAAATTCATCTATATTGTCTATCGTGATTTTTTCTATGTTTTTTTCTTTTATTTCGATATTGTCATTGATTAAAAAAATAATTAATAATCCCAATAGAGAAGTGATTAAGGCTATTTTTAGTAAAGTTTGCTCTTTCATATTTTTATCACTTTTTTTACAATGAATTTATTAAATATTTTTAAAAATAATAATTGAATTCTTTTTTTACTGTTTTTTCTTTATTGCAACAAATTTAGTCTTCCCACATTGGAAGGTTTTATAATAATGCTGTTGCTTTATTGGAAAACTCATCATTGTATTTTTTTTATTGAACTAAGCACAACCTTTTTAAATTACTTATCTTTCCAATAAGCTATGGAAGGGGTAATAAAAAATTTCAGGAGAAGTGCACATAGACAGAAGACAAACCATATGATTGTTTATCTTGATGAGTCTGATAGCAGGGAAAAGGCTTCTGGATTAGTCGGTAAAAATGTAGTTTGGAAAAGCCCTGTAGGAAAAGAGATTAATGGTAAAGTTGCCAGTGCACATGGAACTAAGGGCGCTGTTCGAGTAATATTTGAGAAAGGACTGCCAGGACAGAGTTTGAGTACAAAAGTAGAGATAAAGTAAGATTAATTTTTCTTGTGGAAAAGCATGAATGCTCCACCTATAATACTTCCTAAAGCTGCTCCGTATTCTAATATAGTTTCAAAGCCACCTAGATCTATTGGTAAACCGAGATCAATTACGACAAGAACAAGCAGAATTCCTATCAAAACAAAAACTAATCCAATTATGTTCCCTATTCCAAATCCAGACGTTGAGCCTGGTTTGCTGCTAAGTTTTGGAAGATCCATTTCTTTAAAGGAAAGGTATTGGGATTATTCCTTTTGTTCCCAGGTAAATAATTGCTGCTCCAAGTATAAAGCCGATGATTAGGCCTTTGAAAATATCTGGCCAGCTCGTCAGCATTCCCTTTTTACTTTTCAGCATTTTGTTCTAAAAAGGAAGCAAACTTGCTGGAAGTATGCCCTTTGCTGTTAGGATGAACCCTAAAATTAAACCTAGCACTACTCCTATAGCAAACATCAACCCCGGATGCATCATGGCAAAAATCCCTTTTTTGTTTTTAAACATTGGTTTATCACCTTTTTGTCTTTGAATTAGTTATCTCTTGGAATAACTTATATTTAAATATTGCTTAAAAATGGTTAAGTAAAGTAGATTTAAGTTCTGCAATTCAATAAAACCCAATCCTATTTTTCAGTAATTATATTGGAATCTAATAGGAATCTTTATATACTCTTAAAAGAATCTTATTAGATTCTATGGCAAACAAACCAAAATCACAAGAGGAAGTAAAGAAGATTCAGGTTACTTTCAATAAATCACAATTAGAATTGATTGATTCTCTTAGAGGTATATTTGGAGATAGCAGAGCAGAAGTAGTCAGGCATATCGTTACTGACTGGCTTTTTAATAAGCGTGATAAAAAATGAACAATAAAAAAGTGTTATTGTTACTGGTTTCTTTAGTTTTAATGAGTTTAAGCGCTGGTTTAGGGTTTGCTCAAGGTGATGGGGAATCATTCAGTCTAAGTGGAATTTTTGAGACGATTGAAGGTTTTGACGTGTTTGAAACGTATGAAAGATTTCCTTACCTTATCGATACTTTGATTTATTTTTTCTTCTTTATAAGTTTAGCTCAAGCGACGCTTGGGAAGCAGTTTGAAGGAAGTCAAGGTGGCAAAGGTGTTGTTATGGCAGTGGGTATTGCACTAGCCGTGGCAATAAGTTATTGGTCGCAAAAAACCGGTTTTAGGCTTGGGAACTTAGGGGCTTTAGCTGGATTGATACTTGCGCTTGTAATCGGGTTTTGGATCTACCGCATCATAAGAGGAGATAGCGAAGCAGGTGCAGGGATATGGATTACTATTGTGGTTGGGTACATTGCATTTAATATGTTTTTTCCTGATTTAATTGATGCTCTTCAAGAAAATAGGTGGGGAAGATTAGGTATAGGACTGTTCACTTTCTTGGCAATCATAGGCATACCTTTTGCCTTAAGACAGTTTTTCAAAGGTAAAAGTATAGATAGTAAAGGAAGAACACGGAGGGATGCAGATGATGATGATGATTCTAGTTCACCTACGCCTACACCGACTCCTACTCCAACTCCTACGCCTACACCGACTCCTACTCCAACTCCCCCTGATGATGATGATGAAGAGGAGAGAGATGATATATCAGAAATTAAAGTAGATCATTATGTATTGCGATTATTGGCTCTTGTTATAGGCAACATAAAAGAACTAAAGCCTCCCCCTAGGAGTGTCGAATCAAATCAAGTTTATATTGACCATTTGAATGAGATTGCTGGCCTTTTAGGTGACGCTTTTCAGCAACTTCATGCTAAAACACTACGGGAGGTAAGGTTAGAACAGTTATCAGCAAGACAGAAACGACAATTAGGAGTTAAAACAAATAATAAATTATGGCACTTAATCAGAGAAGAAATTAACTTATTTACAGAGGGGGAGGCATTAATACAGGAAATAATAAATCTGATAGGGAATCAGAATTGGCCTGAGGCTAGAAAGCATACACTGAAAGCTATACCAATCATTAAACTGTTGCTCAGGATCAACAAAAGAGAAGTAGGTCTGATTGAGGAGGAGGAGGAAGATGAAGACTAAGGAGTCATGCATATTTAAGCTAAATATCTTTTTTAAAGTATTTACTTCTATGGAATGGAAAAGTTTAAATATAATTCTCACGAAAATTGAGTTAACTAGCTTTGGTGCTAAACATGTACAATAAAAAGGTGTTTTTGTTACTGGTTTCTTTAATTTTAATGAGTTTAAGTGCTGGTTTAGGGTTTGCACAGACAAGTGGTACACAGACAGGCAGTACACAAACGTTCAAGTTAAGTGATATTTTTGAGACTATCCAGGGTTTTGATGTGTTTGAAACGTATGAAAAATTTCCTTACCTTATTGATACCTTAATTTATTTTTTCTTTTTCATAAGTTTGGCTCAAGCGACGCTTGGAAAGCATTTTGAAGGAAGAGGTGGCCAAGGTGTTGTCATAGCGATGGGGCTTGCATTGGCTGTAGGGATAAGTTACTGGTCGCAAAAAGTCGGTTTTAGGCTAGGGAACTTGGGGACTCTGGCTGCATTAATCTTTGCAATTGTAATAGGAATCTGGCTCTATCGCATCATAAAAGGAGATCAAGAGGCAGGTGCAGGGATATGGATTAGTGTTGTGGTTGGTTTCATTGCATTTCAGATGTATTTTCCGGATATAGTCAACGCTATGCAGGAAAATAAGTGGGGAAGATTAGGTATAGGAGCATTTACACTTTTGTTTGTCCTGGCAATACCTTTGGCCTTGAGTAGTTTTTTTAAGGGCAAAGATGATGACAAGAAAAGCGGTTCATTTGGAGGCATATGGCCAGGAGGTAAGGGGAGCACTTCTGAAGCACAAGCAGAAAAAGAAGAGGCAGAAGCGGAAGAAAAAAAGGCATTTGGAGCTTCAGCAAGAGAGCGGCAGATTATAAAACAAATAATGGATATTGATGCAAGCGATCTTGATGCTGACGAAAAAATAAAACGGCAGCTTGAGCAAATTAAAGATTTTATTCACCAATACTTAATATCAAAATTACCTGGAACAGGTGGAAGCTATTCTGAGTACAGAAGAAGAAAAGCATTGATCATACCCAAGCTCCAGGAAATAGTTAATATAATGGATAATAACCATGCAAGATACGCAAAGGTTAATGCAGTATTGCAGAAAAATGCAGAAGTTATAGATTTTATCCAGTATCACGTTGCAGGGTACGCAAGTCATAATGAAGCAGCACTTACAGCCTTTCTAGCCACACATACTACCCCTCCAGGACATATGCCGGTTGTTAATCTTGTGAATCCAGCAGCAGGTCCTGCTAGGGCTGTTGCTGCAGGACATGCATTGGATTATCTAAATGACCATATCTTAGTAAGATACACTCGCAGGAGCGACGTAATAGTGCATATTAAACAAAAATTAAATGAAGCATTGGATGAGTTGAACAAAACCGAGCCGAAATTTCCTGATCCAAAGTTTATTTCATTCACTAAAAAAATATATGCAAATGTAGAAAAAAGGATTGAAGAAACTTTTAATAAATTTGATTATGTTATAAAGGTAGATAAGGAGATATTACAGATTGGAAGCAGAATGGTAAGGTATGATGAATTTTTAATAAAGATGTTAAATGGTCCGGGTGCTCCTGGTGCTGATGCAACCCTTTACCCAGATCATGCTGAGGGTGTTCCTGGTACTGTTGGGCCTCCTCCATATTAAATAAAGAGGCAAATTAGGTAATTCAAAAATAAAATTTAAAAAAAGAATTCTTAAAAAAATAAAAAATTACTGTCCACCAGGTGCTGATCCGACATTTCCAGGTCCTTCCCCCATAGGTATTGAACCGTCAGGTGATTTAGGATCGGGTGCAGTTCCAAGTGCTTTTCTCTCATAACCAGGAGGTCTTAAGCTTAATGCTCCCACTCTATTAGGTTCACCGTAACTTTGAGCCATTCCTTGGACCCTCTGTAGTTTAATACCTAAAGCATCGGTAAGGAAATTTACTCCTTCAGGTGTTGGTAAGATCTCGTAAGCTTGCATTCCGTAGTGGATTGCTGCATCTATACCTGATAAGAATTTATCAGCTTTTCCGAGTTCTAACTGAACTGCTGCTCTGAATCCTTGTTTTGTAAGGCTCTCTGATTTATCTGGGTCAGGGTCATATTCACCAAGTGCAACCTCGGCTTCTCTAAATCTTTGAATAGCGCCCATCGGATTGTGCCGTCTAGCCAGTAACTGCCCGCCCTCATATGCTTCAACAGCCTCAGTTGAAATAGTTGAATCTAATCTATAATTAGTTTGAGGGTTTCTAGTAGCTGCGCTACGTATAGCCGGTATAAGCTCTCTTATAACATCTGGATTGTCTGGAGCATTCATATAAGCCTCAGCTATGCTACCAAGTACTGCCTCTGCGCTTCCGCCTTCTGCCCTGGTAAGTGTTGCATCTAGACGTTTATTTAAACCATATCTATCATCATCACCACTTAATTCCTGCTCTTGTATTTGTCTAGCTCGTTGGAAGCTTCCTGCTTCGCCCCAAAGCTCTGCTTTTTGTGCTGATAGTACCCTTAACAAATCCCCACTATTGGGCAAAGTAGTTCTAATTGTCTGTTGTAATCTTTCTATATTAGCTATAGCCCCAGTAGGATTTCCATTTAAAACATCAGTTTCAATGGCAGCATAATGCTCTAATACCTCTGCTACAAGACCATAATCTGATTGTCCAACTAATGATTCTCCTTCTGGTGAAAATTTAATCTCAATTTCGTGTTCTTTAGCGACTTCTAATGCTTGTAATGCTTGTGAGAATCTGTCTAATTTGTCTTGTTCTGTGTATGTTTTTGTGACTGGTTTTTCCTTCTTTTCCTTGTGTCTAAATACTTTACCTACCTCAACTTCTACCTCTTCTGTTGTGTCATATTCATCTCCTACAACAATAGCTGTAGCTTCCCTCATCAAATCATATGCTGTCCTTAAAGAAGGCGGTACATTTCTACCACGTTCCTCTAACTTTAATGAGTCCAATACAACTTCTAATGATTCAAATGCCATTTTTTAGTTTCCTCCGAATTATATTTTGTTTTTTTATTATTAATTTGTTTTCAAATACGTTATGTAATTGTAAGTTATAACCCATATATAAATGTTTCGGTTTTGTTACCATTGTTGAGTAACGTTTTTTATTTTTACACCCTTTTACAACCCTAAAGTATAGCTTGTATATAAATGTTTCGGTTTTGTTACCATTACTAAGTGATATCAAATGAATAAATTCGGTAAAATGACTTCTAATGCGAATAGGTATTTTAGCTCTTAGATGTATCTATTCCGTCGACAAATTAAGAAAAAAATTACCCTAAAGCAATAAAACCATAAATCATTCCAATTTTACGTGCCCATAAAACAGCGTCTGGGGATGCCTACGGCATCCCGAAACGGCGCACTCACCCTAAAGCTATAAACCCGTAAATCATGCCTATTACTCCAATAACCACTATTACCCCAGAATATAACGGTCCTGAAGTGGGGATTATTGCTGGTAAGAAGTTCTGGATGAATGGCAATATCCCTCCAAGAACTGTTAATAATGCAATGGATATGGTAATCATCTTCTCCGCTCCAAAAAGATAGCTGTTGAAAAAGCCGTATATCAATCCAAGAATTCCTATTGCTATTATTATGAACTGGTATCCTGGCTGTGTTGCAGGTATAAAAGAAGGTAATATTCCAAAGTTAGCAAGAAAAGGCAAAACACCGGCTAAGACAATAAGGATTCCTAGCACGCTTATCATAATTTTCATTTTGAACTAACCTCTTTTCCATGAATGTTCAAAATGAAAGCTACGAATGATAGTGAGTATGTTTTCATTTTGACCTCTTTTTATGTGTTTTTTCCTTTCAGTATATTTAAAGTTTTTTATTATACTCCAGAAGATAAAGCGAGGTTGGTGTGAAACCCTAATTCGTGCTTGTGCAAGGCCTTAGCATGCCTCTCAACTTCGCTTTGCTCAGGTCGAACAGCACAATCCTGCGGAGCTATAAGAATTGGCAAATTATGCACAAGCACCGACTTTCACACCAACCCCAGATAAAGCAAAACATTTATATAAATCGTTAATCAGGATTTTGATTGATGGATCCTACTACGATTGAAACTACTGAAACAGCTAAGCAACTGGATGGGGATTTACAGAGCGCTTTCAGGAAGTACCATGGTGTAAGGAGAGGTTATTTCAAGAAAAACAATCCTGAAAAGATAGAGCCGCAGGAAGAAGTCCTGAAATTTCTTTATATTATTGAGGCATTAGCAAAACAGCTATCAGCCAAGATTGCATCACATTCAAGGGCTATTGCAAGGGAAGTTTCCACTAAGATCTTCCATAATCCGGTAGGGAATGCTGAACTTTTCGGCAAATTTTATGAGTTGGACCAAAGCTTAGCAAGACTGCAAAAACACTCGTCTGTAGGTGTTACTACTTCAAATGCTTTGAGGCACATGGTGAGGAATGCCAGGTTAAGCGTCAGGGCCACAGCAGACCAGGCAAACGCAAAGCTGGAAGAATCAAGAAGGCACCAACAATTAATACAGCAGCAAGCATCACGATCAAAGAGAAAACAAAGTAACATAACAAAAAAAAGAGTAAATCAATCACGACAGCAAAAAAGCAAGGCAGCTTAAAATGCAGATAAAGCTAACTAAAAAACCAAAAAACTGCAAATTAATAGAAGGGTTTCCTGGTTTTGGTTTAGTAGGAACTATAGCATCTGAATTTCTTTTAGAACATTTAAAATTTGAGCAAATTGGCAAAATAATATTTAATGATATGCCTGCGACTGTTGCAATACATGATGGCAAGGTCATTGAACCTCTGGGTATTTTTCACAATAAAAAATATAATTTAGTTTTGCTGCACGCAATAACGCCTACTACTGGCATGGAATGGAAGCTCTCGGAAATGGTTGTTGCACTAAGCAAGCAACTGGGTATAAAGGAGATTGTTTCATTAGAAGGTGTAGGGAGCAGTGAGGAATCAACAACCTCAAGAGTATTTTTCTATTCAAATAATGAGAAGAATAAAGGTAAATTCAAAAAAATGAAAGTTGAACCTCTGAAAGAAGGCATTATTATAGGGGTTACTGGGGCTGTTTTACTAAGGGCAGAGAAAGTTCCTGTAAGCTGTATCTTTGCAGAGACACATACTAGTTTGCCTGACAGCAAGGCAGCAGCAAAGGTAGTTGAGGTCCTGGATAAATATTTAGGGCTAAAAGTCGATACTAAGCCTTTATTACTGCAGGCAGAGAAGTTTGAGGGAAAATTAAGAGGCATATTGACAGAAAGCCAGAAAGCCCAGCAGTTGAGTGAGAAGAAGAAATTAAGTTATGTAGGATAAAATTTTTGGAGGATGATGTAAAATGGGATGGTCAAGATCAAATCCTAAACCGGTTCAGGTTAGTAATGTTCTGCTTATTTTAGATAATGAATTTGCATATTTTTTAAGATTGCATGATATTTGTGAAGATCTATTAAAAAAAGCAAAGAAGGGAAAAAGAAGTGCTGCAGTTAGAGAATTTGGAACACTTGAACGGTTTGAAACCAGAGAACAGATGTTTGCTTCAGTAAAAGGAAGGTTAATTCCTGCACTCAGGGCTATAATTCCAATATTTGATTCCGGGAAGCAAGCGATTATAAATCGACGCGCTACTGAACTGGAAGTTTTTGAAGGAAAACTGGTTTTTGATACTGTAAAGCATCTGGAACCTGAATTATTAGTAGATAAGAATAGAAAAATAATAAATTGGGATAAGGTTGTGGAAATCATAACTGATGAAGTTATGGTGGATTTAAAGGCATTGGTGGCTGCTGATAAAGGCTTAAGGAGGATTATAAATAAAGGTCCTAAACCTAAAAAACAGCCGGCATTCAGACCGGGAAGACCGAGATTGGCACATGCCTAATAAATAAAATCAGAGAAATGGCAGAGATGGTAAAACTCCATTTTTTGAGAGTGTAATAATCACTATCATCAATACTACCCCAGCAATAAAACCAATTATAGCAAATTTAAATTGTATAATCCCAAGCTGAGCTTTCTTATTGAACATCTTATTTTGTGCTCTATATTAATTAACTAGTATTTAATATTTTTGAATTAGTTACATAGAAAAACTTATAAACAATAATTGCTGGAATTAGTGTATGCCTACGGAATTGGTCAGCAACATAATTGTCATTGCAATAGCATTGGGATTTCTTGCATCTCTAAAGCTGCCAAACAAGCCAAAGTATTTTTTGTATGGTTTTGTGCTAATGGCGATAGGGGCTTTTAGGCTCCTGAACTATTACGATATAATGTCTTATGATATCCCAAAACTGCCCATAGTATCCTATGCTGTCAGTGCAGTTGCATTGGTTGTCGGAGGGGGATTGCTTCTTGAGTCTATAAGTGAAAGGTCCATTATAAGGTGGTCCAGTTTTTTGTTAGGAGCTGCAATAGTCCTTTTGGCTGTGATTCCTACATTGTATGATTTAAATGCGATTACGTTCAATATCCCTTCATATCCTCAGGTTATAAATTTTTACCTTCATGTTTCTGCTGGCTTACTATTGCTTATCGGAGTGTTTGTTGCCAACAAATAATTTTCAGGCAAAGATTTTTATTATTCTTATGATTAATTCTCAAATATGAAGGATAAATTTATTGTTCCGATAATATTGATCATTCTTTTATCTTTGGTCTCTTACATTAATGTATTTGGGAATGAGTTTGTATGGGATGATCATGTTTTTATTTTAGATAATGCTGATATAAGGTCTTTTAATTTTAAGTTGTTCTTTTCTGAAGATGTTGATGGATTGTATAGGCCTTTAAGGAGCTTGCATTATGCATTGGTTTATTCTATTGCTGGGAAGGAAGAGTTTTTGTATCATTTCAACAGCTTATTTTTTCATATTTTGATTTCTATTCTGGTTTTTTTATTGATTTATGAAGTTATTAGTAAAAGGAATGTTTCTTTGATAGCTGCTTTGATATTCGCTGTGCATCCGATACATACTGGTAGAGTGACTAATATTACTGCTGGTTTTGATCTATTGGGGATATTTTTTATGCTGCTTTCGTTTTATTTGTATGTCAAATACTCCAAGAATGATAATAAAAATTATTTTTTTGCCTCTTTATTGTTGTTTCTCATAGCGGTTTTTGCGTCGGAAGAGGCTATTGTGCTGCCAATTTTGATAATTTTATATGAATTTACATTCAATAGAGAAAAATTCAAAGAAATATTTACAAAAAATAATTCCAATAATAAAAAATTCCAAAATATATTAATTATTAAAAATTTTATTCCTTATTTTGTTGTTGCTTTGTTTTATATTGCTGTTAGGTTTGTTGTTGTTGGCTTTAAGGGTAGGTTAGAAGAATATCTTGCTGGAAATTTCTTCTTGACAATGTTAACTATGTTGAAAGTCTATGTTTATTACATTTATTTGTTGATTGTTCCAGTAAATTTAACTTTATTTAGAGATGTTGAGGCTGTTGTTTCTATATTTGATTTTAGAGTTATAATTTCTGCATTGATTTTGATTGCAATTGTATTTTTTGCTGTTAAGAATCATAAAAATAAAGTTATTTTCTTTTCGGTTTTCTGGTTTTTCATTACTTTGATTCCTTTTTCAAATATTTTACCGTTGCAGGTGTTTATGGCTGAGAGATATTTGTATGTTCCATCGATCGCTTTTTCTTTGTTGGTTGCATATACAATAATTAATCTTTTCAATAATAAAATCTTTAATAATAAAAAAATTATAAAAAATGGAATTCTATTATTTATGGTTGTCTTATTGACTTTCTATGTTTTCTCGACGGTAAACCGGAACAATGAATCTAGGGATAACTTAACTTTGTGGAGCAAAACAGTTTTGACTAATCCTAATAACAGCAGAGCGCATGATAATTTAGGATTTACTTATGATCATTTAGGTGATACAGAAAAAGCTTTAGCTGAGTTTGAGAAAGCTGTTTCATTGCAAGAAGATAATTTCAGAGCTTTAGCGAATTTAGGAGTTGCTTATGCGAAGTTTGGAAGGTATGATGAATCTATAAATGCTTTACAAAAATCCATTTCAGTAAGAGATTATCATAAAACTTATGACAAACTAGGGTTAGTCTACGTCGAGGTTAATGAGGAAGAGAAAGCTATTGCAAGTTTTAAGGAAGCGATAAAAATTAATTTCAGGTACGCAAAAGCGCATAATGATTTAGGAACTGTTTATGGAAAGATAGGAGAGTTTGACTTAGCTTTATCTGAATTTAATTTAGCGATTAATATTGATAAAGATTATGCTGATGCACATTATAATTTAGGAATTCTTTTAGAGTTTTTAGACGAGGATGCAAGTAAAGAGTTTGAGATTGCTTTTGCTTTAGAGCCTGATAATGAGTTGTATAGGGGGAAAGTAGGTAAATGAGTTCTTAATAGTTGAAAAGGCAAAATTCTTTGTTTTTAGAGCTTATTGAGTCAAAACTAACTTTTAATTTTATGGTGCCTAAGTGGCTTTAAGCTCACTATTAATTTTAGGCTATACTACTAGTCTTATATCTTCTTATTTTTGACTACTATTTCTTCTTTTATTGTGTTTTTTGTGTATTGAGTCTTTATCTAATGGTTTTTGTTTTATTGTGCTTACTTAGAACTCTCACTTTTGAATTTTATGTTTGAATTATTTTCAGTATAGAAAATATAAAAAAGTGATATTATATTCTGGAACCTATATTTTGAAATATTGCTTTGATATCCTCTAGTTTTTAGTGGTGTGTTAAAATAAAAAAATTTATTATTTTAGGCACTATGAAAATTAGCTTAAAATTGAGCAAATTTTCATTTTAGAAAGCATTAAATGTAAGTAGAAATTGTTATTTTATTATGGCAGATAAAAAAATAATTTTATTATTGTTTTTTTTAGTTTTTTTAAGCTCTTGCTCTGATAAAAATATAGTTTTGATCGATAATAATATAGAAAATGTTATTGTAAATGTCGAAATTGCCGATAATGCCCAAGAAAGGGCTCAAGGATTGATGTTTCGTGATTTTTTAGACGACAAAAATGGAATGTGGTTTGTGTTTGATGATGAAGATTTCCATAGTTTTTGGATGAAAAATACATTAATTCCTTTAGATATTATTTTTATTTCGGAAAGTTTTGAAATTGTTGATATAATTTATGCTGAGCCTTGCAAAACTGATGAATGTGAAAGCTACAAACCTAGGAATGCTGCAAAATATGTGCTGGAAGTTAATGGCAATTTTACCGTAAAAAATAGCATCGAAATTAGCAATAAAATTATAATAAAGTAATGGAAATAATTAAAAATAACGAAAGAAATAGGGTTATAAAATGATGAAATTAATGATTTTTTTGGCTGTAATTCTTGTTTTTGTAGTAAGTTGTGCAGATGAAAGCCCAGATGATACTGTTGTAAACCAGCGAAATGACCAAGATGATGGTGATGTAAGGGCAGATCCAAATGCAGATGATTATGTTGGCTTTGAAGGCGTTACAAAGCAGCAATGTGTTGCTGCTGGTGGCCATTGGAACACTTGTGGAAGCCCTTGTGCTGGCACTGGAGCTGACTTCTGCATAGAAATGTGTTCAGTACAGTGTGAATGTTCGGGTATAGCAGGATTTGCATGCCCAGAGGGCTTTAAATGCCGTTTAAGCGGCAAAATAGCCGATGAGATGGGTGTTTGTGTTGAGAATTAAAGCTGCCGAAATTGAACTAAATGAGGGGCTATTGGTGATTCAAACCAATTTTCACTTCTTACAATAGCATCTAAGTCATCAAATTCTTGTTCTTCAATTTGCTTTTGAAATCTGATTTCAGTAATGACACTTAATCCAGGTTCACTTAACATAACTGTACTGTGTGTGGCTTGATCATTTCCATTATGCAATGAAAGGAGACGCATCCCGTCTGGAGTATAAAAATTGCCTTGGTCGTCGGGTTCAAGAAGAGTTTCTTCATCTCCAATCCACATTACGGCTTCTCCTTTACGTGGATCTATTACTACTTCGCTTATATCTCCTGAATAAGGCAATGCAACTGTAATTTGAGGGTATGATACAAATTTGTCTCCTTCTGGATCTACAACTACCTTATAATCAACTGATACGCTATCAAGAGTGTAACCTTCCGGAGTTTCTGTAAGCAACATACCAAGAAAGTTTGCAGGCTCAGTTACTATATCTTGGGCAATTGAAGGAGTTTCTGGGCTTAGTATTACTGCGCGTCTTACAGAAAAATCTCCCCATCCCAGAACGTCTGGTCCTTCAGTATGATAAAGTTGAGGACCTGATGTTCTTACAGAGTCTAATATGTAATCATCTCCTCCTGCATAACTCACACTCTTAATCTCAACTCTTCCTGGCGATCGGTTTCCTCTTACTGATTGAGGAGGATTTTCTGTTTTAGTGGCAACTACCCTATGATCATTAAGGACCATAGTTATGTCTGAATGTGGGTCTGGTGAAGGAAATTCAACAGTGTGTTCTGGAGGTCTATCTTTAATATCATCAAATGCTTGATTGTATGGTGCTAAGAATTTGCGAATAGTCAAATCTCCGATAGATCTTGTACCACCTATCTCGTACCTAAGTCTTTCTGCTACTTCATCTAATCTTTGAAGTTTAGCTGCGTATCCTTGATCTACCATTTTCCTATAATTCAAGAATTTTTGATGTCTTTAAAAAACTTTCTTTTAAATCACTACTAAAAAGAAACTAAATTAGTAGAAATGGCAAAAGGTGAAATGTTCGTATAATGGC
>CAYXZV010000018.1:0-18592 GCA_964469645.1 uncultured Methanosarcinales archaeon
CATCCTTCTACTACATAAAGAGGATCATTCAAATCCCTCCCATCTCTCACAAAAGTGACAGCCTCTGCACCCGCCATTACTGAGCACCTATATCCATATCTTCTGGAGTCTTGTGTAAGTCGTTGAAAGGTATCATAATCAGATAAAGCGACAGGGTTCTTGTTTGCTGTAACAATACCATGGGGAGTTTCTTCAATCACTCGTAGATGGAACTGAATCATTGGTTCACCAAGAGCAGTGGCATCGATGAAGACAAGTGTACTTTCTTCACCTCTAAGTCCGGATCTTGCCCTCTCTAGATGTTCATCGGGATGATAATATCTCTGGGCACTGCCATAACTCCTATTTGTAAATGCGTATGCTTGCCCTTGAGAAATGCCTTGAGGCGAATAAAGTGTATGGGTGCTGGAAGCGAGACCTACAACTCTTGTGGGGTTTGCATGAATATTAGGATCAGTATCTCCTTTTTCAAAAATTTGTCTTACTAATTCCCGTCCAACTTTTCCAGTTGCACCTATTATATAAACATCTTGGATCATTGAGTATAGTAACTACATATGATTTATAAATATTATTGATTTAATAGTAGTAAAGAATCAAATATAACCCTTAGCTTTCAGCAATTCAGCAACCAAAACAGCACCGCCAGCTGCCCCTCTTATTGTGTTATGTGACAGAGCAATAAACTTCCATAAGTGGGTTGAGGGGAGGCGGGTGGGAGAATATTGACCGTCTTTGACGGCCAATTCTAGACCAATAGGGTCTTTCCTCAACCTTCCGACAGTTATGCCCATTCCTTTTTCGGAATCTCTATCTAACTTTGTTTGAGGTCTGTCTTCTTCTGAAAAATATTTCATGAATTGTTTTGGTGCTGAAGGAAGGCTTAATTTAGAGATAGGATTTTCATAATTTTCTATTAAGTTGATGAATTCTTTTTCTGTAATATCTTTCTCTAATTCAATGCTTACACTGGCCATATGACCGTCCATGGCTGCCACTCTGAGGCATGTAGCAGAGATTTTTGGGTTTTCAGCTAAAACTAATTTATCATTCTCAATCTTTCCTAAAACCTTCATCGGCTCCTTTTCCGATTTCTCTTCTTCGCCTCCAATGAAAGGAATTACATTGTCAAGTATTTCAGGAAAAGTTTCAAAAGTCTTTCCTGCTCCTGAAATTGCTTGTGCAGTTGTTACTTCAACTTTTTTTGGTCCATACTTCTCCAATGAATTTATTATGGGAACATATGACTGGATAGAGCAATTAGGCTTTACTACAATTAAACCCTTATTCCAGTTTCTATTTTTGCGCTGTATATCAATTAAACTGATATGATCTGGATTTATTTCAGGAATGATCATAGGCACATCTTCTGTCCATCTGTGCGCAGAATTATTTGAAACAACTGGGACATCTTTTGAGGCATAAGATTCTTCTATTTCCCTTATTTTTTCCTTACCCATATCCAACGCAGAGAAAACAAAATCCACTTCATTAGCTATGCTATCACTATCTGCTTCAACTTGCTTAACAGTTAATTTTTTGACATTATTTGGAATATTACCTTCCATTAGCCATCTTCCCTTGACGGCTTCTTCATAGCTTTTACCAGCTGATTTTGGAGATGCTGCAACAGAAACTACTTCAAACCATGGATGATTATCTAGCAGCGTGATAAATCTCTGCCCAACCATTCCGGTTGCTCCCAAAATCCCGACTTTAATCTTATTCATCTTTATCATCCAAAGTATTCCTGATGTAAGACCTTTACCGCATTTTCAGCATCTTTGTCATCAACAACAAAAGTAATGTTTATTTTTGAGGTTCCTGAGGATATCATTTCGATATTTATGTTATTGTTGCCTAACACGCTAAATGTTTTTCCTGCAATGCCTGGAGTGCTTCCTATGCCCCTTCCAACAACACTGATGACGGCCTTATTACTAAATACTTCTACTTCAGCAATTTCCTTTAATTCATTCTTGATTTCATCAATATTAGCCCCATTATCCACTGTCAGTGAAACAGTTACTTCTGAAGTTGAAACTACATCAACACTCTTCTTATATTTATCAAAAACATTAAAGAGTTTGGCTAAAAATCCGTAAGCTCCAAGCATTCTTGTGGAATTTACATTAATCAATGTAATATTTTTTTTACAGGATATCGCTTTGATAACTTCTTCACTTCTATCAGACTTGTTAAGTACTACAGTCCCATCATTGTCTGGCTTAAAAGTATTTAATACCCTTACAGGTATGTCCTTGTCCATTGCAGGCAATATTGTCTTTGGATGCAGAACTTTGGCTCCAAAAAAAGCCATCTCAGAAGCTTCAGCAAACGAAACTTTTTCCAGAGTTCTTGCGTTATCAATAATTTTTGGGTCTGCAGACATTATGCCATCAACATCTGTCCATACCTGGATTTCATCAACATTAATTGCTGCACCAATGATTGCTGCAGTATAATCAGAACCTCCCCTGCCTATAGTTGTTACTTCTCCCTCTTTTGTCTTTGCTATGAAACCAGTAATAATTGGAACAACATCAAGCTTCTCGATATTATTTTTGAGATTAGCATGAGCTTCTTTTAATGGCTCTGCCTTTCCGAACTCATCGTTAGTGATAAAACCTAAGTCCCACGCATTAAAGGCCTGAGCATTTACATTTATTTTATTTAATTGCGCTGCAACAATCTTTGATGACATCTGCTCGCCAAAAGACTGGAATATATCAAGAGCCTTAGCATCAAGATTTTTTCCATTAATTTCTTTTACAGCATTGTTTAAATTTTTGAAATCATTTTCCAATAATGATTTATCTAAATTCAGTTTTTCTAAAATTTCATAATGTTTCTGTTTGATATCATTAAGAATATCATCTCCCTTGCCTTCGGCAGCAGCATTTCCAAGCTCTATTAATTTATCAGTCACTCCACCAACTGCAGATACAACTACTATTGGTTTTTTATCAATGTTGGATTTGATTATGTTAGCTACATCGCTTATTCTATCAGCATCTCCTACAGAGCTTCCACCAAATTTCATCACTACCATTTCAGATGTTCCTTTATTCTCTTTGCAGCTTCTTTGGTCTCTTCCAGTGTAGGAACCAATGCCATCCTTACATAATTTTCTCCAGGGTTTACTCCATTGACTTCTGTTGAGATCCAGGATCCTGGAGTAACCACAATAGAAATATCTTTCTCCAGCAGTTTATTTGCAAAATCAACAGAATTCATTTTTCCAGTGTTCTGCCATAAGTATATTGCAGCAGCTGGGCTGCAGTTTTCCAATCCGGATAATACAAATGCATTGATTAAAATATCCCTTTTTAACTTGTATTCTGCCCTCATTTTTTCCACATGAGTTTCATCCCTTAAAGCGGCAACTGCAGCATCCTGTATGAAAGTTGGTGTGCCAGAATCTATGTTTATCTTTAATTTTTTGAAAGCTGAGATTACATTTTCATCTCCTGCGACCCATCCTATCCTGTAACCAGTCATTGCGCTTCTTTTTGACAATGACTGTATAGAAACCACGCCCTCTTTGGAAGATTCTAAAATTGAATGGGGTTTTTCATCATAATAAAGCTCAGTATAACATTCATCGCTGGCAACAATAATATCATTATCATGCCCAAAATCAATTGCTTCCTTAAAAAATTCCTCTGTAGCTAAAGCTCCTGTAGGATTATTTGGGTAATTTATCCACAATATCTTTGCTTTCTTGACAACATCTTTCGGGATGCTTTGCAGATCCATAAGGAAATTATTTTCTTTGAGTAAAGGCACAAAATGTCCTTTCCCTTCTGCAAATAATGTTCCACGTTCATACGGGGGGTAACCGGGGCTTGGCATTATTGCAAAATCTCCGGGATTGATAAAAGTCTTCGGAAAATTAAAGACAGCTTCTTTTGACCCCATAGTAGATGCTATTTCTTTTTCAGAGTCAAGATTTATACCAAATCTTTTTTTACTCCATTTGGAAATTTCCTGCCTATACTCATCTGTGCCAACATAGTTTGGGTAGCCAGAACTTTTTCTTTCATCAACTGCTTTCTTGGCCGCTTCCCTTATAATATCTGGTGTGGGTGTAGTTGGGTCTCCAACACCGAAATCTATCGGAGTTATACCTAACTTTTTCAGTTCTGCTACTTTTTTATCTGCTTCTGCAAAGGCATAACCACCAATGCTGTTTAATCTATCTGATGTGCTAATGTTCATTTTAACCTTTCAGGTATTTTAACACCTTTTATTAAGTCATCGAAATTTTCCCTTTGCCTTATCAGCTCGTGTTTTCCGTCATTGATCAGGACTTCTGCAGCTCTTGGCCGGTTATTATATTGAGAGGACATACCGAAACCATAAGCACCTACATTTAATATTGCCAATAAATCATTTTCTGCAATTTTTGGCATCAACCTGTCTTTCGCGAACTGATCTGTATTCTCACATACAGGACCGACAATATTCACTTTTTCCTCAGGTTCAGCATCAAGATTATTAGCTACTAGAATCTCGTGGTAAGCGCCATAAATCATGGGCCTTATTAAAGTGTTCATACCTGCATCCACTCCAATGAATTTCTTATAGCCATTTTTGATTGAATGAACTTTAGTCAATAAAATTGCTGAATCGCAAACTAAATACCTTCCTGGTTCTGCAAGCAAAATTGGTTCTCCTAAATCATATTCCTTGATTTTTTCCTTGAATTTCTCACAAACATTCTTTCCGATAAGATCTATATCCAGTTCTTTTTCGTCCGGAGCGTATGGAACACCAAAACCACCTCCAATATCTACGAACTCGAACTTAATGTTTAGTTTCTTTGCAATAGCTCCTGCAATGTCCATCAACTTTCCAGTTATTTCTACAAAATAATTTTCATCTAAGACACAAGAGCCGGTCATCATGTGTATTCCAAAACTCTCAACTCCTAAATTTTTTGCTTTCTCATAAGCTTTTATTGCATCTCGTTCTATAATGCCGAATTTAGCGTCTTTTCCTGCATACACATTGCCTTTAAAACTTCCTTTCCCTATCCCTGGATTTATCCTAAAAGACAGGAATTTTGGCTTTCCGAACTTAAACAACCTTTCAATCTGGCTTACATCCTCTAAATTTATGGGGACATTATTTTCCAATGCGTACTTAAGCTCATCATCTCTATGATAGACACCAGAGTACAACATATTTTCTGTAGAGAATCCAGCTTTTTTTGCTAAATATATTTCAGCAGGCCCGGAAACATCAACTCCGGAACCTTCGCTTTTCAGAATCTTTAACAAAGCGGGATTATTATTGGCCTTAATAGCATAATAAAGCCTGAATTTCTTGTAATTGGAGCTGAAAGCCTTATGCAGTCTCCTGAAATTATCCCTTATCCGGTTTTCATCATAGACATAAAGTGGAGTATCATACTCTTTAGCTAAATCTATGGTATTGCAGTTGCCTATATGCAAAATTCCGTTTCTGTTTTCCAGAGGTATTTTTATTTTAGCCATTTTAATCTTAAAAAATAATAAAAGAAATTAAACTGCTTTAAGAACTTCCAGAACCTTAGAATCCTCCAAAAGTTTTCTTAATTTCTCCCTATTCTCTGTTTGCATCTCGCACATTGGAAGCCTGTAGGATTCCTTAATCAAGCCTTTCATTGCTAATGCAGCTTTAACAGGTATTGGATTTGTCTCGATGAAAATTCCTTCAAATAATGGAAGAAGTTTGTTGTGCAATTCTTCTGCTTTCTGCATATCTCCACTCAAAGCATATTCTGTCAGTTGCTTGACTTCTGCAGGAATTATGTTGCTAGCCACCGATATCACTCCTCTGCCACCAATCTTCATTAAAGGCAATGTCATCTTATCGTCTCCAGACAAGACATCAAATTCCTTTGGCAACGTGTTTAAAACGTCCTGCATCTGGTTTATGTCACCGCTAGCTTCTTTTACTGCTACGATGTTTGAATGCTCTTTCGCAAGCCTAGCTAAAGTTGCTGTTTCTATATTGATAGCTGTTCTTCCCTTGATGTTGTAGACAACAATAGGAAGGTCAGAAGCTTTTGCTATTGCGCTGAAATGCCTGAATAGCCCTTCTTGTGTTGGCTTATTGTAGTAAGGGCATACATGCAAAGTTCCATCTGCTCCTAAGTCTGCTGCCAGTTTTGTCAATTCAACTGCATGCTTTGTTGAATTGCTTCCGGCTCCGGCAATTACTTTTGCTTTTCCGTTTACAGCACTTATTACAGTCTCTACGACTTTCTTGTGCTCGTCATCCTCTAAAGTAGGGCTTTCCCCAGTTGTTCCGCATGGAACAATGCCATCTATCTTGTTGCTTACCTGAAAATCCACAAGCCCTTTCAAAGCCTGTTGATCCAATGCACCATCTTCTGTGAATGGTGTTACAATTGCAGTTATAGCTCCTTTAAACATTTTTATCAGCCTCCGAGTTTTTCTTTCATAAAATCATCTATATCATAAAATCCTTTTTTTTCGTTGATCCATTGAGCTGCCATTACAGCCCCTAATGCAAATCCCTGCCTTCCACGAGCAGTATGTTTTAGTTCTATGGTATCTGCAGTACTGTCAAAGCCAACAACATGAGTTCCTGGTATTGAACCACCTCTTGTTGAAGAAACATGCAATTCATCCGGCTCAATTTTTCTTTTCAGTTCTTCTGTCACAACTTTGTTCTTTCTTTCTATGTTATCTGTCAATATTTTTCCTAACATTACTGCCGTACCGGACGGGCTGTCAGCTTTTTGATTGTGATGGAATTCATGCGCAAAAACATCGTAATCATCAACGTTGTTGATTATCTTCGCTGCATTTTCAATTATTTTGAAATAAATATTGACTCCTACTGAAAAATTTCCTGACCAGATGACGCCTATATCTGTTTGCTCAACATTTTTTTTAACATCTTCCATATTATCATACCAACCTGTAGTTCCAATAACTACGTTCTTTTTTAATTCTGTATATTTTTTTATATTTTCAACAACTGCATCTGGATTTGTAAAATCCACACAAACATCTACATCTTTTATTGATTCTTCATTAATTTCCTTGAAATTTGCACTTTCTTCGCTAGGATCTACTGTTATTGTGGAGATACCTTTATCTTTAGCTACTTTTTCTATTTCATGTCCCATTTTTCCATAACCAACAATTGCTATTTTCATATTTAGATACCTTTGTTTACTGTATTAAACAAATATAACTGAAACAACCCCCTTATTTGTCTGAAAAGTCAGACATCAAGTCTGTAGGGTCATGAGAGAACTTAATCTTTTTAAACTTATCTTCAGTATATAATTTCCCTATTCTTTCGAATCCGTCTTCTTTCATTTGAAATAGATAGAAACATTTATAAATATATAAACATAATGTTACTATAGTAACAATTGTAAAATATTATCCCGTTTCGGGGCATCTATGATGCCCCTACACACTGGTGTGCGGGTACGCACAATATGGTAAACGTAAGTCATTTAGTCAAAAAATATATAAGCGAAAATTCTTTTTTATTAGAGGCAATGAGCAAGAATTTGATCAGCCATGGAAATCTTGCAGAGCAGCTAAAGCCTGAAATTGAACGCGAGCTGCAAAAAAAGGTGAAAGAATCTGCAATCGTTATGGCTTTAAGGAGATATGAAGACGAATTGCAGGATTTTGATAAAAAGATTAGGAAATTTAAGTTTCAAGGAGAAATTATGATGAGGACAAATATCATTGACTTCAATGTCGTTAAATCCGGGACATTATTGAACAAAATAAAAAACATCTATAATCTGGTTAGTTTTGAGAAGGGTGATACATTAAATATTATCTTAGGAAGCAACGAAGTGAGTATTGTTGCCAATGAAAAGTATAAAGAAAAGCTTTCTGATTTTTTAAAAGGAGAGAAGATCCTTACCAAAGAGTTTGATCTGGTAGCATTGACAATAATTTTTGAAGGAAAAAATTTCCTTATAACTCCAGGTGTTATTTTTACTGCGATACGGAAATTGGCTTGGGAGCAGATAAATCTTTTTGAAATAATATCTACAATGACAGAATTAACATTTATTCTTGGAAAAAAAGATTCCATGAAGGCTTATAACGCCCTTCAGGGGTTGTTTGGAAAATAAAATGGGCCCATTGGGACTTTCGTCAGTTCTTACGATTTGTGGGACTGAGCGTAGCGAATGTCGCACGTCGCTCCCGGTTGGCGAAAGAACCGTTTCGAACCCAAGACCTACTGGTTAAGAGCCAGTCGCTCTACCAGGCTGAGCTATGGGCCCAATAAAAGAATTCTAGAATTAATGTTTGTTTAAAAAATTAACTATAAAAATCAAACCATCTTCAATTTTCCAGTAACTTTGTCAATCTTATCTTCTGAATCTGGACCTACGCCTAAACATGTAATGGTTCCTGGTTCAATAACTGTATGACCGGCATCTTTGATTAAAGTCACTTTAATCCCTTCGTTCTCCAACATGCTCATGTACTTAAACAATTCTTTTTCATTCGCAACTTTAAGAACAATTTTTTTACCGCCTTGGTTTTTCCATTTTTCTACAGCTTCTTTGTCGGATTTAGAAGCTGCATCCAAGGAAGCATGAGCAACCTGCACTGCAAGCTTACCTTTCGGTAATTTCAGGTCTTCTCTGACCAAAATAACTTGTTTGTAATCCATTTTGATTTTATTCTTCCTTATCTGATCTTAAATTTTTTGGTTTGCGTTTAGGCAGAGTGAAACTGAAAGTAGAGCCTTTACCGACTTTTGACATTACACCCATTTCCCCACCATGCGTTTCAATGATTTTCTTGCATATGGCTAAGCCAAGCCCGGTGCCGCCAACTTTTCTTGTGGATCCTGAATCAATCTGCTGAAATTGGTGAAACAGTTTTGGCATGTCCCTCTCTGCTATCCCTATACCATTATCAGCCACATCCATCTGTATGTAATCCTTCTCATTTTTTATCTCAACCTTGATTATTGGCTTGGGTGCAGAAAATTTCAAGGCATTAGTGACAAGATTAGTAAGAACTTGTTTTACTTTGTCTTCGTCGGCATAGAGTATTGGGATATTCTTTGCAACTGTTATAGTTATCTTGGCGTTGTTTCTCTTCTCAAGTTGAGGTATTTCAGGTTTGTAAGCTTCTATGAAACTATAAGTGTCAAAATCCTTGAAATTATAAGGCATTTTGCCTGATTCTATTTTTTGTAGGTCCAGCATATCACTTATCAGATTTGTCAAGCGTTCATTTTCCTTGTTGACTATGCCTAAAAATTCCTTTTGCTGACCATTTAATGACCCTGTAGCGCCGTCGAGTACAAGAGAAACATATCCCTTAATGCTGGTAAGCGGTGTCCTGAACTCATGAGAAACTGTGCTTACAAAATCTGATTTTATCTTATTTAATCTTAGAAGCTCTTTGTTTGCGTCCTGGAGATTTTTAGTGGCGTGATTTATTCTCTTTTCCAGTATTTTGTTAAAATCCGCGATTTCTTTGTATAATTCTGCATTTTTTATTGCTATTGCAGCCTGCTCAGCAAGTGTTGAAACAAAAAGCAGATCATCGTCATCAAATGCATTTAATTTGTGGCTTTCAAAATTAAATACGCCTATAACTGTACGGCCATATTTTATAGGAACTGCCAACTCTGATTTTGTTTTTGAGACTTTCTCTATATAGAACGGACATTTGGATACATCGTTTATAATCAAAGGCTCTCCTGTTTCTGCAACTTTTCCGCATACTCCTTCACCTATTCCAGCATTATAGCTCAGCATCTCTTTTTTGTTTAGACCTGAACCTGCCTGTATGTATAGCCTATCTTTCTTAATCAGGATAATAGCGGTGGTATTGTATTTTATCTCTTTGGAGCTCATCTCAATTAAAGTGTTAAGAATTTTACTTAATTGCAAGCTTGAATTAATTGCTTTGCCGGAATCGTAAAGTATTGACAATCTTTTTAATGAGTCTGTATGGGAATTGTAGAGCTTTGCATTTTCAATGGCAATAACTGCTTGGTCTGCAATAGCTTCCATGATTTTAATATCCTCTTCGTTAAATGCATTTTTATATCTACTTTCAATGCTGTAGACACCTATAACCTTGTTTCTTGATTTAAGAGGAACTACTATTTCTGATTTATTTTTCTGAACTATGGTTATATAATAAGGACATTTTGATATATCATTTATAATCAAAGGTTTGCCTGACTTTGCAACTCTTCCTGTGACCCCTTTGCCTATGGGTATCTTATAGTTAAAGAACTTCTTGCTATAACCGTTACCGGCCTTTACTACAAGATTTTTTCCTTCCACTAAGAGTAGTCCGCAGTTATGGTAATGAAGCTTTTCTACGGTTGTATTTACAATATGATTTAGGATCTCATCTACATCAAATGTAGAGTTGATCTTCTTGCCTGTCTCATAAAGTATGGAGAATATTTGGCTAGGGTCCTGTGTTTTGTGCATATTCGGCTGGAATAAGTTTTTGCTTAATAAATATAATGTTTTTGCTCAATAAGAGGATTGTTACTATTACTATGTCAGGATTCGTAACATTTTTAAAGGGGCAGAAATTGACCAAACATAGTGAATAACATGACTATTTTAGATAGATTTGGAGATATTTCACCAGATAGGATGAAAGTTCTAAAAAGCATAGCTGCAAATTATTCTATAGATACTGACTCTGCCATGAGAGTGGTGCAAAATACTCAACCTTTTGTGCTGAAAGTCAGTGGTGAATACCTTACACCAAAAAGAATGGAAAAAGCTGCTCAGATTTATGCAGCTGTAGGTTCATTGTTCCCTGGAACTATATTAGTGCATGGAAGTGGTGAGCCTCTTAGCAAAGAATTGGGCCATACCCGTAAGCATCATGGAACAAGGATTACATTCCCTCAGGAGATCCCTGTAGTAGTTGGTGTAGCTACTAAATTAACCGAAAGGCTTGTTGATAGAATTAATTTTTATGGAGGTAATGCCAGGGGGATTTGCCATGATCCTAAGCGTCCTGCTTTCCATTTTCAGAAATCAGATTGGACTGAAGATGATAATGGAAATCTGGTTTATCTTGGAGAAGTAGGCATAGTGCCACGTGGAAGAGAAGAAAGTGCTATAGCGAGAGGATTACCAGGGAAGTTAACTACATTAATACGAGACGGATATATGCCAGTTATTGGCCCTGTTGTCCATGATAGTGAATCATCCAATCCTTTAAATCCTGATGCGGATGATATTGCACGCGTTGTTGCTCATAATATGGGTTATGGTAAGATTATCTTTGTAACTGAAAATAGAAATGGTGGAAGGTTTGATCAAGCTGCAATTGATGAGCATATACAAAGAAGAGGCACTGAAAATCCAGAAGATGCATTGCAAAAACATAACGGAAACTGGTCATGGAAGTTTCAATCAGTCATAGAAGCTGTACTTAATGGAAATACTGTAGCGATGGTAAAGCAAGAAAATTTATTTCCATCAATATTTAGCGACCGGCCTAAAGATTTTGCCGAATTAGTTTTAAGTCGGAGAATGCTTGACGAATTAAAATAATGATCTCCTCCACACCCTGAAGGTTTGGGAATTAAACCCTAAAAAATATTGACTCTTAGCACCGAAAGATTTATATTAATATGTGGATTATTGCTGAATAAAAATGGCAGTGACTCCAAGAATCCTAATTGCTCCCAGGACAGGAACTAATAGTGGTTTGGAAACACAGTTCATCTATAGGGGGCATAGCGACGCTGTACATGCAGCAGGAGGCTACTCCTTTTCACCACACCTGCCGCAACCAGAGTTTGATAAAAGAGGTTATGGACACTTTCTGAGGGAAATGTATGATATTGCATCAGGAGTTGTTCTTGTAGGTGGAACAGACTGCGATCCTGCAAGGTACGGTGAACAACAAAGAAAAGAAACAGATACACCTGTCAGAGAAAGAGATGTAACTGATTTTACATTAATTGAATGGGCAATTGAGGATGGCAAACCAATTCTTGCAGTCTGTGCTGGATCACAACGATTTAATGTGCATTATGGAGGAACATTGTACCAAGATGTTGATACAGATTTACCTGGTGCCTCTGGACATAATGATAAAGAACATAGGACTAGTGCAGTACACGATGTTAGAGTTGTCAGTGATCATGATTTAGTTCAAAGAATCTATGAAGGAAGAACAGAATTTGGTGTGAATAGCACCCATCATCAAGCAATAAGAGATGTAGGACAAGGACTTGAAGTGATGTTAAGATCACCAACTGACGGAATAGTTGAAGGAACATTTGATCCTAATTCACCATTTGCTGTAGCTGTGCAATATCATCCAGAAGCAATGTGGGAGGATTCTGAGCAAGGATTTCATTTGAACGTTTACAGAGCTTTGGTCGAAAATGCCAGAGAATTCATGGGAAACCTTCATCCATAACAAAAAAGCTAGTTCTGCAAACTAAGTATTAAGAACCAGTCTCTTTCAAACACTCTTTGACTTTAGCCAGTAATTCTTCTTTTTCAAAAGGTTTTGTTATGTAGTCCAGTGCTCCGGCATCAATACCTGTCATCTTATCTTCAAACTGCGCTTTAGAACTTAACATTAGGATAGGAATGAAATTTGTCTTAGGATCTTTACTTAAAATTTTTGCAACTTGGAAGCCATCCATCCCAGGCATCATGATATCAAGAACAACTAAGTGCGGTTGCTTTGTCTTTGCTTTCTCAACACCTTCGGCTCCAACAAAGGCTTGTATTACTTCATAACCGTTGCTTTCAAGTATAAAAGAAACAAGTTTAACAATATGAGGTTCATCTTCTACAACTAGAATTTTCTTTTTTTCAGCCATAACTACCCCCAATATAGCCTAAAGTAGTATATTGGCATTTAAAAGATTTTTGTTTTTTATTACTAGAGCTTATAAGTTTCTTCCATACACAATCATATCCGTCCCGTCCTCTATATAATCTTTAATTTGGCCAACTCTTTTAAATCCAAATTTTTCGTAGAAGTTTCTCCCTTTTAAGAAATCATCACTACTATAAGTTTCAATAAGAATTTTTCTAAATCTTTTTTGTTTTGCAATTTCACATGTTCTTTCCATCATCTCATGCCCAATGCCTAATCTTTGAAACTCTGAATCAACAGTGAACCAGCCAAGCCAAGCCACATCTTCCGGTCCCCATATATAACGATGTAAACCTGTAATTCCTACCACTTTACCATCTAGTTTTGCGATATAGTACAACCTACCATCATGTTTACCATTTTCTTGACAAGAATAATGAAACTCTAAGGTTTCCTTAGCCCACCTACCCTCATTTTCATTCATTGAGTTAGTTATGATAGCAATTACTCTATCTGTATATTCTTTTTTCATTTCCTCTAATATTATTCCTAAAACCATAATACCCTCAACAACAGTCAAACGTCCACAATTTTCCCGTCAAACTCTATCTTAGGATTCTTAAAAACCTGATCTAAATGGATAATTGCGTATATATTTCCACCGAACCAATAATTAGAACCAATGCCTATGTGTGCTGTTCCCAGAACTTTATCATCAACGATAGTCGCTCCAACAATTTTAGCTTTTGGATTCAATCCAATACCCAGCTCACATATTCTTCTTACGCTTCCAGGATGCTTTGCCACAGAAGCAGCCCAGTTTAATGTGTTTTCAAGTTCTTTGGCTTCATTTCCACCAGTTATTTCTGTTATATTTCCATCGTGAACATTGAGGGTTATTGGCTCTTTTGTTAAGATAGTCCCATTTTGGATCCTGGAGCTTCCATCAATTACAATTTTGCCTTCTATCCTTTTTCCATTAGGAGGTGCATAAACTTCTCCGGCCGGTAAATTGCCGCCAGAACCAGGACTTGCATAGTTGCCATCTGCTGATATGCCAGTAATTCCTTTAATATTGTAATAAAAATCTGTTCCAACACCTGTTGTTATACGTATCTCATCTGTCTGGTCAAAAAGTTTCCTTAATTTTTCATGAGAGGCCTGGAAAGGCTTGTAACTAACATTTATAGGATCTACAATCTGGTTGATCTGATCTGTGTTTAGGTCTCCCAGACTCATTGCAGAAACAAACCGGTGGTTTTTTTTCTTAACCCATCTTCTGAAACTTTTTCCGAGATCTTTTATATTGCCTAATTTATCAGACATGTTAAGGATTATTATGTTGCTTTCGGGAAGCTCTGATAATGAATTGACAACATCTTCATCAGCTATATCTCCTCTGCTCTTTATTGACTGGAAGACAAGCTTTGTATCTAAACTTAGCTGCTGGGCTGCAAGGTAATAAGCTCCTGAGAGGACAGCAGCTATGCTCTTGTTCTCAAAACCTGTGTCTCCTACAACAAGAATCTTTTCATCCTTAGCATTAAGGCAGGGAACAAACACTTTCTTTATCTGCATAGAAAGCTTTTCTGAGAGTTCATAGAGGTTGCTTTTCTTCAACCAGTTTAAAGATCCAACTGTGTCCATAGTAATTTAGTTTTCTTTGGATATTTTAAAAGTTTTGGAATTTTTTAAATTCCAAACCCAGGAAATCTCTTTGAAATCAAAGATTTCTAAGAGATACAAAAAATCTGATTTTTTCGTATCTTTGATTTCCGTTGTCTTTGGTTTTTATTTTAGAAATATATTTATATTCTACTTATTAGTATTATTTAGTCATGGTCGATATAGTCCCAAAAAACATAATTTTAATCTTTTTATTAATTATTGTTTTTATAATAGTTTTTTCTTTCCTTACCTTTATAATGTCCATAAAGCCGGGAAAATGGCCTATTGAATTCACTCCGGAAAGTTTTAAATTAAAATATGAGGATGTTACATTTGAAAGTTCTGATGGCTTAAAGCTGAAAGGTTGGTTTTTGCCTGGCAATAAAAGCAATGATACAATAATTGTAATGCATGGCTATCCGACAAATAAGGCTGATGTTTTGCCTTTTTCTATGTTTTTGTTAAAGAAATTCAATGTTTTCTTGTTTGACTTCAGAAGCTTTGGAGAAAGTGAAGGAAGCTATACAACCGCTGGTTTTAAAGAAGTTAAGGATTTGGATGCTGCCGTCGAATATTTAAAAAACAGGAAGGATGTGGAAAATATAGGTGCTTTAGGTTTTTCATTAGGTGGTTCAGTGGCTATAATGAGTAAAAATAATGATGTCAAAGCTATTGTTGCTGATAGTGCTTATTCAAATCTAAATAATATGATAGAATCTATGTACAGGGGCTTTTCATTTTTAAAATACCCATTCGTACAATTAACTAGGATTTATGGAAAAATATTTTTTGGTGTAGATCCTAAAGACGTTAGTGCAGAAACAGCAATAAAAAATATTGACAAGCCAGTTTTGATAATACATGGCAACAAAGACAGCCAAATACCAGTTAATGAAGCAATTATATTGCATAATGCAAACAAAAAAACAGAACTCTGGATTGTAGAAAACGCAGATCATGGGGAAATTTATGCTTTAAACAAAGAAGAATATGAAAAGCGTGTTTTTGAGTTTTTTGAGAAGAATTTGGGATGACAAGGCGCGAGCAGTCAATTGAAATACTAACTCAATACCAATCAGTCTAATATTTAAGAAAAGTATATAAAAAATAGAGTAGTTCTTTATTGTATGATAAAAGCAGTTATTTTTGACTTGGATAATACATTAATTGATTTTCTTAAGATGAAAAAGCATAGTTGCAGTGCTGCTATAGATGCGATGATAGGCGCTGGGCTGAAAGTGGATCATGATAAAGGTCTTAAGGTGCTTTTTGGACTTTATGACAAGCATGGGTTAGAGGAAAGAACAATTTTCCAGAAATTCTTAAAGGAAGTAGCTGGAAAAGTAGATTATAAGATATTGGCAAATGGTATTGTAGCTTATAGAAGGGTAAGAACTGGGTTTTTAGAAGCATATCCTAATGTCGATTATGTTCTGTTGAAGTTAAAGGGAAAAGGGATTAAATTAGGCATAGTTACAGATGCTCCAAAGCTTAAGGCATGGGTAAGGCTGGCTTCTATCAAATTAAGCAATTACTTTGATGCTGTTGTTACATTTGAAGATACTAAACAATTAAAGCCTTCTAAATTGCCATTCAAGGCTGTTTTAAGGAAATTGAAGTTAAAAGCTTCAGAATGCCTTATGGTTGGGGATTGGCCGGAACGAGACATTAAAGGTGCAAAAGCAATAGGAATGAAAACCTGCTTTGCTAAGTATGGCAATCCAAAGATAAAGAAAACAGATGCTGATTATGAGATTTCTGATATAAAGATGTTGTTGGAGATTGTGAGCAAAAATTAACGTTTATATACTAAATTTGAAAACATTTATATACTATTTAGGGATTTTATGGAGTTATTGTTTACAAAAGAACCTTGAGGTGGTTTTAAAATGACAGAAGGAAGATGTATGAAGTGCAAAAAACAAGTCGAAATCAAGAATGGTAAAGAGGTTGTTATGAAGAACAAGATGAAGGCTATGAAAGGAGAGTGCCCTAAGTGCGGAACAAAAGTCTTTAGGATCTTAGGCAAAGCCTAATTTTTTTCTTTATTTTTTTATATTAAACTTATTCTAATTCAATTTTGGCAGTACCTTATAGGCTATAAACGCTATTACAGCAGCTATGATCCAGAACAAGAGCTGGTTCATTACTCCTGTAATAAACAGAACTAAGCTTATTATGATTATTATAATCAAAGATACTCCTATTATTTTTTTCTTAGAACCAGAAACTAGAATTTTCCACCCCAACGTTAATATTTTTATTGGAATGCTGATATAAATAGTTATGGATTTTGGGTATATTTAATTGTATACTGTTGTATATTTTTATCGTTTGGATAAATTTCCTTTTTAAACGGATGATAAGAAAAATGCGGGAGACAGGACTTTCGTCGATCCTTTCCGAAGGAAAGCCCGATTTTGGTCGAGCTTTTGCGCGAAGCGGAAAAGATCGTTTCGAACCTGCGTAAGCACTAAGCTAACAGGTATCTTTCAATTATGATAGATACCTTCTACCAGTTTGACCTAAGCTTGGACATTTCTTCTGTCCCGTTTGGCCACTCCGGCACTCCCGCATAAAGTATTTGAGAAATAGACTTCTTTAAAAATATTCTTATTTCTTCTGCCAGGTATAGCTTCTTAACTTAGCGCTTTTACCAAAACCACAAGAAGAGCATTTCTTCTTTCTCATATGATATGTTTTCTTTCCGCATCTTCTGCAATGTATCATATTACTCTTTCCAGACTTTTTCCCCATAGATGCTGTTCCTTTAGACATTTTGACCTAGAAATCCATTTTATTCCGGAGAAATAACAGTTATTGTATCTCCTCTGATGAATATTACTCCTAACTTTCTTTTCATCTCTCCTTCAACATGCTCTTCAGCATCTTCCAAGACAACATTAACATGTATGTCAAATGATTTAAGTTTTCCAACATACTGCGCTTTGTTCTTTAGTTCTACAATTACTCTTTTGCCTCTTGCAGCATTCAATGCATCTAATGGTCTAGAAGGTTCGTTCATTCTTATACCCCAAAAAATAAATAATAATAACAATTGTGTATAGGTGTTTGTATTTAAATGTTTGTTTTATTATGCATGCCTGCACACTAGCGTATAGGGTGATGTTCGCTACGCTCAATCACCCGAGACTGCACTATCTTAACCGTCTCGGGGTATCGCAGATACCCCTATACACTGTTGTACGGGTACGTACAAATTTAGAAATTTTTATAAACTAATGATATATCCTCATTCTTATGGCAATTTCACATAGAAAATCATTGAGGAAGCCTACTGGTGGAAGGTATAAGCAGCAGGGCAGGAAGAAAAAGTTCCATGAAACTGGTAAGCAACCTGCTTTGACAAGATTAGAAAAGAGAAGAAATAAGTATGTAAGGGCCATGGGTGCTCATAGAAAAGTTAGGCTTCTTTCTTCAGACAAAGCAAACTTATATGATCCTAAAGCTAAAAAATACGAACAAGTTAAAATAAAAGCAGTTTCTGAAAATCCAGCTAACAGGCATTTCGTAAGGCGAAACATCATGACCAAAGGCACAGTAATAGAGACAGAAAAAGGAAAAGCTAAAGTTACTTCAAGGCCTGGACAAGATGGTGCTGTTAATGCTGTTTTGATTTAAACGCAATTCTACACTGATTAAAATGGTAAAATTAGATGATAATGGAATTGAAAGATTTAGAGGCAAACCGCTTAGTAGTCTTGAAGGTATCATTGATGAGATTCAATTATTTCCCCTTTTTGCAGCGGAATCTCGATTAATTAGGGATGGTTTTGAAGGTGGATTACCTTATTATGTTGCAATGCAGTATCATTTAAAGGGTAAGCTTCAAAGAGAAATAGGGGAAGAGCTAGGTTTGCACCAAACGAATATTTCTGACATCATGAAATATTGGGGTATTCCTTCTATGACTCAGTCCGAAAGACGTGAACATTTTGGAGGTTAGATACAAAGTCAAAGCCCCAAACTATCATCAATCTCTTCTGCCATAGATCTTAAATCGTCACATGTCCTTCTTAGGTCTTTCTCAACTTCGTCTATAAGTGCTCTTAAATTATCTACTC
>CAYXZV010000019.1:0-17054 GCA_964469645.1 uncultured Methanosarcinales archaeon
ATTAAGAGGGGGGATGGAAGTCCGATAAGGGCTGTTTTGGTTAAGTTTTAGGCCTATTATCAACAATCCTCTTTTCCTTAAGCTCAGTTTCCATTCCAAGTTTTTGTAGTAAGTCTTTTAAATCCGTCTTTACAATTTCTGGAGTAATTTCCAAGTTTTCTTTCAATAATTTTTTCAATCTCGATTTTAATTTAATAAAATCAACGTTTTTCTTTGGAGCCATGTAAACAATTAATTCATCCAGTTCATAGGGATCATTATTCTTTTTTCTAATCTCTACTTGCCATTCTTCAATATCTTTATTATGCAGTATTTCAAAAAAACTGTTTAAATTAATCAACGTTCCTTTTACCTTTGTCAGATTAAATTCTTTAACCTCAGAGCTTCTTTCTATTTGAGAACTTAATCTTGGTACTGTTCTTCCACATCTGCATTTTTCAGATGTTATGCTTCCAATGTCGCCAGTTTTGTATCTTAAGACAACTGTGCCCCTAAAATCAAGGGCTGTGTAAACAATTTCTCCTTTTTCTCCTTCATTAACTGCTTCATTATTCTTATCAATAATTTCAATAAATTCCATGTCCGGATATAGGTGATAGCCGGAATTTTCTTTACATTCTCCCCATACAATCTTTCCCTCTGTAAAGGCATATGTAGAAAATACTTCTGGATTTTTAGAACCGAGATGTTTAAGCATATCCTTTATTTTTTGTCTTAAACCTTTTGAAATTCTTTCTCCTCCAAAAAATGTCTTTTTAACATTACTAAAATTTGCTTTATTATTTTTTGCTTCCCTTAACATATGATATGCATATCCGGGTATAGAAGCTAATAGAGTTGCTTTTGTATTCTCAATGGTTTTTATTATCTTATCTGTACCTAAAATTTTTCCTCCACCTGTGTGCACTGCGAATACTCCAGAAGATTCTGATGCAAAAAATGTGGCCCAGAAAGCAAGATGAGGTGCGTAAGGAAAGGCATTTATAAGTCTGTCATCTTTATTTATATCAAGAATATCCATCATTCTTCTTCCTGATTCTCTTAATTTTTCCAAATCGTATTGTGTATATAAAAAAGGAACTGCATTTGCAGTTCTACCTGTTGTAAAATGCATATGTACTGGATTGAATTCACTATACACAGAATTTTTGTTTAAGGAATATTTTAACAAATCAAATTTTGTTGAATATTTTTTTATATCATATTTATTTGGTTGTAGAATAAAATCAGCATGTTTTTTTGGATTTTTTTTGGTTGGTGCAATATCATTTTTTGTTGTAAATGGTATTTTTTTGAGATCGTCAGTTGTTTTTATGTCAGAAAAGTTTATTTTATTTTTTTTGAGTAATTTATAGTAATAAGGGCTAAATGGGATCTTATGCTGTATAAAATATCTTAGTTTTCTATTTTGTATACTCTTTATTTTTTCTATGTTTGAGTGAGATAAGGTTTTCCAATTATACATATAATTATTTAAATAATGCAGTATATAAATACTTTATGAAAGTAAATAATAAGGTGATATTTTCATGGTACATATATGATTTGGCCAATACTGCTTTTTCTGCCTTATTTGTTACATTTTTCTTTCCATTTTTTGTAAAAGAGTTTTTGCATGGGACTGAGTTTCATGTTGGTCTGGTTATTGGTATTTCTATGCTTTTGGCTGCTATTTTTGTTCCTATCTTAGGAGCTTTATCAGACATTATCGGAAAAAGAATGCCTTTCCTGATATTTTTTACAATTTTATGTGTGGTATTTACAGCTTTAGTTGCTTTTGTTAATCTTCCGCTAGCTTTAATTTTTGCAGTGATAGCTAATTTCAGCTATCAGTCATCCCTAATTGTTTATGATGCAATTTTGCCTTCAATTGCAGCTAGAAAAGAGTTAGGAAAAATATCTGGTTATGGTACAGGTATTGGCTATTTAGGTACATTACTAAGTTTAGGTGTAGCTTTTATTGTTTTAAAGTTTTTTTCAACAACAACACAGCAAGGCTATGAAACCTTATCTGGAATAAAAGCGATGTTTCCAACAACTGCATTATTCTTTATCATTTTCTCTATACCAATATTTGTTTATGTAAAAGATAAGATAAAAAAGGAAATTATTCCTCTTAAGCAAGGAATTGTAAGATCATTTAAAGAGTTAAAAAATACAATAAAGAACTTGCAAAAATACAGAGGCCTGGTCCCATTCTTAGTAGCAGCTTTTATGTATAATGACGCAATTAATACAGTTATCTTATTTTTATTTTTATTTATAAGGGAAGCAATATCAATAACTGTAATTGATTTCATGAAATTATTTTTACTTTTTTCAACAGCGGCAGCAATTGGCTCTATAATCTATGGCAAGGTTGTAGATAAAATAGGACCAAAAAATTCCCTTAATATTGCACTACTACTATGGATTTTAGTTACTTCGTTATTAATTGTAAAAACAACATTTGTATCAATAATTATAGTAGGTATTATGGGCGGTGTGGCAATGGGTGCTATCTGGACGGCAGCAAGGCCGATGTTAATATTTTTGAGCCCAGAGAAAAAATTTGGGGAATTTTTTGGCTTTCGTGGATTGGTAGGAAAAGCATCAGGCATCATAGGACCTGTTTTATTTGGTTTTATAGTTACGAAATGGAATTATACTTATGGTTTAACACTTTTGCTCTTATTTTTCATAGTAGCATTTTTAATTTTACAGAAAGTTCCAAATATCAAAGCAAAATAAAATATTTAGCAAATTCTAGAAAAACATAAAATTTAAATATATGCATATTCATACGTATTGAAATAGGTATAACAATAGGTATTTAAATTGGTATTTACTTATGAAATTACATAATTTGAAGAGTAAAATTCTGGATTTTTCCAAGAAAGACAGAGTTATAACTACTGCAGAGATTGCCTCCGAATTTCAGGTTTCCTGGAATACTGCTGAAAAATATCTTTTAGAGCTGACGCTGGATAATAAATTCAAGAAGGTCAAAAAAGCAGGAGTAAACTTGTGGGTTTTGAAATGAGTAAAGCAACCATAATAAAACTGGACAATGTATGGAAAATATATCAGATGGGTAAGGTTAAGGTCAATGCCATAAGGGGATTGAATTTGGAGATTAAGAAAAGTGAATTTGTTGCTATAATGGGCCCTAGCGGGTCAGGTAAATCAACTGCTATGAACTTAGTGGGAGCATTAGATATCCCAACTAAAGGGAAGATTTATCTTGAGAAACATGATATTTCAAAGCTGCCAGAATCAGATTTAGCCCAGATAAGAGGCAAGAAGATTGGCTTCATATTCCAGCAGTTCAATCTACTAAACACATTAACTGCACTGGAAAATGTTACTTTGCCCATGGTTTTTCAAGAAGTCGGAAAGGAAGAAAGACTGGAAAGGGCAAAACACATCTTAGAGATGGTAGATTTAGGCGACAGGATGTATCATAGGCCAACAGAACTTTCAGGCGGCCAGCAACAACGTGTAGCGATTGCCAGGGCTTTGTCCAATGATCCGGAAGTTGTTTTGGCGGATGAGCCTACTGGGAACTTAGACTCAAAAACAGGCGAAACGGTTATGAGCTTTCTGGAAGACTTAAACAGGAAAAAAGGGAAAACAATCATTATGGTCACTCATGACATAAATGTCGCGAAGCATGCTCATAAGATTGTATTCCTAAAAGACGGGATGATTGTAAAATCTAAAAAATTCAGAAAAGGTGGTTAACGTGAAAAAAACAAAAATCAGTACAATGATAATATTAAATTTAATTATTTTAGTTCTGCTCGTTTTTTATGTAAGTGCAGCAGCACAAAAGACCCAAAGACCTGTAAATATGCATGACCTTGTAATTAGCATGATCAATCAGGAGCCAGATCCGGCAGAACCTGGAAAGCATGTCGATGCAAGATTTAAGTTTGATAATAATGGTACTGAGGAGGCAATAAGTGTTGAAGTTGAGATACTGCCTGAATATCCCTTTTCATTAGATGCTGGCAGGGAAGCGATGAGGAGCATCGGCACAATCCAGAGCAGGCAAAAGGGAGATGTTGGAGTTATAGTAAAGTATAGATTAAGGGTGGATAAGAATGCTGTCGAAGGTGAAAATGAGCTAAAAATCAGATATAGGATTGACAATGGCGTCTGGATTGAGCCAGAAGAATTTTTTGTTGATGTACAGACTCATGATGCTATACTGTCTGTACAATCAATCATTTCAGAAAGCAGTATAGCACCCGGTTCCAAAAGTTTATTGAAAATAGGAATAAAGAATATGGCAGATTCTTTAATTAAAGATGCAAAAGTAAATCTTGATTTGAGTAGTGTGCCACTGGTCCCTGCTGGATCTACAAATGAAAAAACTTTGTACCAATTGGACTCAAAAAGCAGTTATGACTTTGAATTTAATCTTATAGCAGAGCCCGATGCTGAATCAAAAATATACAAGATTCCTTTACATCTTGAGTATTTCGATGAATTGGGAAAAAAGTACACTAAAAACCAGACTATCGGTCTGACAGTAGGGGCAAAACCAGATTTAAGTGTTACCTTGGATGATTCTGAGATTTATGAGGCTCAAAAACCAGGAGAGATAGTTGTCAAGGTTGTGAATAAGGGGGTAACAGATATCAAATTTATGAATTTGAAATTGATTCCTAGCAACGAATATAGGATTTTATCTAATGAGGAGGTCTATATCGGCAATATTGATTCAGATGATTATGAGACTGCAGACTTTAACCTGTTTATCAAGAGCGGCAAAGAAAAAATTGTAAAGATTCCTGTTGTGATTGAGTACAAAGATGCAAATAACAATGATTTCAAGGAAACAATAGAACTGAATCTTAATCTTTATTCTGCTTTAGAAGCAAAAAAATTCGGCTTAAAGAAAGGAAACGGTTTTGTCGGGAATCTTGTCATCATAATTATAATTGTTGCAGGATTGTTTGCTTATAAAAAATGGAGAAAACGCAAAAAGAAATAATAATTTTCTTTTTGATGTATCATCCACAATGGGGTTTTTGACAAATGCTTAAAGATTACTTTATCTTCTCTGTTAAAAACCTTAGAAACAGGAAGCTAAGGTCGTGGCTGACTATGCTTGGTATAATCATAGGAATAACTGCCGTTGTTTCTCTTATTGGACTGGGTCAGGGATTAAAGGCAGCTATAAGCTCACAATTTGGAGATATAGGGACGGACAAGCTTGCGGTGCAGGCATCCAGTGGTTTTGGACCTCCAGGAACTGATGTTGTAAATCCCTTGACAAAAGATAATCTAAAAAAAATTGGAAAAATAAAAGGTATCAAAGTTGCAGCTGGAAGGCTGTTAGAGAGCATTAAATTAGAATACAATGATTATGTATACTTTGGTATGGCAGCAAGTATGGCAGAAGAGGATGCAAGAAAACTTATAGAATCTGCATTGAATCTTGAAACAGAAAAAGGCAGATTGTTAAGAGATGGTGATTCTAAGAAAACTATTATTGGAGGCAATCTTGGTGAGGAAGATGCTGGCTTTGGAAAACAGATAGTTGTTGGCTCACAAGTTCTCATTGAAGATAAGGAATTCGAAGTTATTGGTATACTCGAAAAAAAAGGCAGTTTTCTAATTGACAATATGGTGGTTGTTGAAGAAGATGATTTAAGAGAAATTGCAGGCATACCTGATGAAGAGTATGATATTATTGTATTGCAGGTAGACTCAAGTGCTGATATAAAATCAGTACAAGAAGATATAGAAAAATTTTTGAGAAAAGAAAGAGATGTAAAAAAAGGTGAGGAGGATTTTACCGTACAGACACCACAAGCTCTTCTTGGCCAGGTAAACTCAACTTTATTCGCTGTGCAACTGTTTGTTTATATCATTGCATCCATATCAATAATTGTTGGAGGTATTGGAATAATGAACACTATGTTCACATCTGTGCTTGAGCGTACAAAAGAGATTGGTATAATGAAGTCTATTGGTGCAAGAAACAGCACGGTTTTTTCATTATTTTTCATTGAATCAGGAATGATAGGAAGTGTTGGTGGCATCTTAGGTGCAATCTTGGGAATAATTATAGCTATGAGTCTTGCTTTTGTTGGAAGATTAATACTTGGAGTTGACTTAATAAGGGCGGAAATAAGCATATGGCTTGTGGTTGGCTCAATACTTGGATCGTTTTTACTTGGGAGTATATTTGGCATTATTCCGGCAATAAAAGCCTCAAAACTCAATCCTGTTGACGCTTTAAGACATGTTAAATAAAAAATGATAGAAGACTTAATTAACTATATAACAAAGAATATGATGCAGCGGTTGACAAGAAGTTCTCTTACTATCCTCTCTATACTTATAGGGATAATGGCTATTTTTACCTTGGTTAGCTTTGGCCAGGGTTTAAGCAAGTATGTGGACCAATTGAGCCAGGAAGCAGGAACTGATAAGCTAATCGCACAGCCAAAGGGTTTTGGAGTTCCAGGAACTACAGACACGTTCCTGTCAAAAGATGACTTTGAGTTCATAAAAAAGACGAAAGGTGTTTCAGAAGCCACTGGCATGATAGCTAAGCAGGCTGAGGTCAAGAGGGATGAAAACAAAAAAGGGAAATGGTTTTTTGTCCTTGGTATGTCTACAGACCCATCAGAACAAAGAGTCATTGAAGAGGCTTTTGGCGGTATTGGGATTCTTAAAGGAAGAAATATAAAAAAAGGTGATAAGAACAAGATTGCAGTTGGCTACAATTATCAGTTGCCAGACAAAATTTTTCCCAGAGCCTTGAAATTAGGGGATAAGATTTTTGTCAATGATGTAAAATTTGAGATTGTGGGATTTTATGAAGAGATAGGTAACCCTGGCGACGATGGCAATATCTACATGACGCTGGATGATGCAAAAGAGCTTTTTAGCATTGGAGATGAATTTGCCTTTGTTTATATCCGGGCAGAGAGGGGGGCTGTACCGGCTGAGCTTGCAGAAAAAATTGAGGATAAGCTAAGAAGAGAAAAAGACCAGAAAAAAGGGGAAGAAGATTTCTTTGTGCAAACGTTTGAGCAGCTTGTTGAAACTTTTGGTACAATATTGATAGTGCTTAATGTGGTTCTCGTACTTATTGCAGGGATATCAGTGCTTGTAGCTGCCGTGAATATTATGAACACAATGTATACTGCTGTTTTGGAGAGGACAAAAGAGATTGGGGTGATGAAATCCATTGGTGCAAGGAACGGCACGATTCTTTTTATGTTCTTTCTTGAATCAGGAGTTTTAGGATTGGTTGGAGGGTTTATAGGGATAGCTCTTGGCTATGGACTTGCAAAGCTTGGAGGTAGTATAGCAGCCGCAGCTGGATTTGCATTTTTGCAACCTTCTTTCCCTTGGTGGCTTACAGTCGGTTCCCTCGTGTTTTCTTTTATGGTTGGTGCTACATCCGGTTTTTTCCCTGCAAGAGCGGCTTCTAAATTAAAGCCTGTGGATGCATTAAGATACGAATAGAATTCTAGTTTTTCTTCATTATTTTCAAATATTCTTTAACTTTTTCAATAATCTGCTCTTTTAGGTTTTCGTTGAAATCTAGAGCTTTTATTTCATTGAAATCTATCTCTGGCAACTTTGTAAACGATCCGTTCAATTCAAAACCAGCTTTTTTTATCTCTTCTTCAATGTTTTTTGCATGGATTGTGTTGAATAGCTTTATTGCCGGGAATTTTGTTATTGCGTTTGCTCCTGCGTTAAGCATCAGATGTATGCTGTTGACACGGTTTACCCATGGTCCTGCCACAATGTCAATATTTGGAAATTCATTTCTTGTTTTTTTGATCCATTCAGTGTAATAATCAATTGATGGTCCTTTGGAGCTTTCGAACATTGTCCCTTTTATTGGATTCAAGGCATAGAAAACTATTTTGTTGATTTTATTTTTTGTTATGAAATCTTTTAAGGTTTCGAAATCGTCAATTGTTTCTCCCAATCCAACAATAAATGTCATTGCTTTCTTTAAATTGTATTTTTCGCATGTTTTGTACATATTTTCTATTGGCGCTATTGGTTTGTTTGGGGCTATTTTTTTGTGTATATCTTCGTTAGTTGTTTCTACTGCACCATAAATTCCTTCTAAGTATTGTTTTAATGCTTCAATAGTCTTTTCCGGCAAAACACCGACATTCAGCCATAGTTTTTCGTTTGTTATTTTATATACGTTTTTTACCAACTCTAAAATGCTTTCATGTGTGTAACTTCCGTAACCTGCTGCCAGGTTTCCAACTTTCCATCCAGATTTTTTGCAGATATATGCTTCTGCAAGAATTGAAGCTGTTGAGCGTTTTGCTTTTTTTGGATCAGAAATAAGATTCTTCTGGCTAGACATGTAGCAGTAAGTGCAATCTCCCAATGAACAGTACCAAGAGGTAAAGATAGCTCGTTCGAAGTGGATTTTTTTGTTTGTCTTTAATAGGATATTTTGCATAAATTTGAATAATTGCCCTTCTAATAAAAATCTTTTTAAATTGGTTATGCTTATCCTATACAATTGGGGGTGGAAATGAAACTAGTGATTAATGGCCAAGAAAGGGTATTAGAATGTGGAAATGTTTCAGAATTAGTGAGTAAGCTAAACTTGAATAAAGACATAGTAGCTATAGAATTAAATAAAAAAATTGTTCATAGGGAGAATTTTGATAATACTAAATTAAATGATAATGATAAATTGGAAATTGTAAAAGTTGTTGGTGGCGGATAAAATGAATGAAAAATTAAAGATCGGAAAGTTTGAATTCAATTCCAGATTATTGGTAGGTACTGGAAAGTATGAGAATTTTGATGTAATGAAGAAAGCTCTTGAAGCTTCTGGTTCTGAGGTCATAACTGTTGCAATCAGGAGAGTTAATTTCGACAAAGAAGATGAGAATATATTGAATTTTATCGATAAGGGAAAATATACAATACTTCCGAATACTGCTGCATGCTTTACTGCAGATGATGCTATAAGGACAGCTAGGCTTGCTACGGAAGCAGGGCTTCCGAAGTGGATCAAACTGGAAGTCATTGGGGACGAGAAAACATTGATGCCCGATAATGAAGAAACTCTTAAGGCTACAAAAGTTTTAGTTAGCGAGGGTTTTACAGTCTTGGCTTATACAAATGATGACATTGTTGCCTGTAAAAAATTTGAAGATGCCGGAGCTGCTGCTGTAATGCCCTTGGGGGCTCCTATTGGCTCTGGACAGGGAATTTTGAATCCAAATAATATCAAGATTATTTTGGAGCAGGCTAAAGTTCCAATAATTGTGGATGCTGGTGTCGGTACGGCTTCCGATGTTACGATTGCAATGGAATTAGGAGCAGATGGAGTTTTGCTGAATACTGGTGTGGCATTGGCAAAAGATCCAGTTAAGATGGCAAAGGCTATGAAATTAGCTGTTGAGAGCGGAAGAGATGCTTTTTTAGCAGGGAGAATCCCTAAGAAATTGTATGCCAGTGCTTCAAGCACTATGGAAGGTACTATTAAATAAATTCTTTTCATCATGAAAAACTTTGAAAATAAATTGTATGTAATAACTGAAAGCGGTATTTCTAAAGGAAAGAGTAATGAGGAAGTTATTAAGGAATCTATAGTTGGCGGTGCAGAGATAATACAATTGAGAGAAAAGGAATGGAGCAAAGATAAGTTAAAGGAAGAAGCGATTAAATTATTGAAGGTTTGTAGGGAAAATAATGTTTTGTTTATTGTGAATGATTATGTGGATATTGCTCTGGAGATTGGAGCAGATGGCGTGCATCTAGGTCAAAGTGATATGTCCATTAAACAAGCAAGAGAAATATGCAATAAATTCAATAAAAAAATAATAATTGGATTATCTACACACTCTGTAGAACAAGCAGTTAAAGCTAATGAAGAAGATGTTGATTACATTACTATAGGTCCTATATTTAAAACAAGATCAAAAGATTATACTGTCGGTACTGGAATGATAAAAGAAGTTTCTGATAAAGTTGACAAGCCGTTGATTGCTATCGGCGGGATTAATAAGGATAATATTGATTCTGTTTTAGAGCAAGGAGTTAAATCAGTTGCTGTTATAAGTGCTGTTGTAGGTGCTGATAATGTTATGGAGGCTGCAAAGGAATTAGTTCAAAGAATTAAAAAACAATGAAAATTATTTATCAAACCTTTCAACACCAAAATCCTTTATTTCTGGAATGATCTTGTCGTTTAGAACCAATTCTGTCACTGCTTTTGCAGTTATCGGGGGCAAAAGAATTCCATTTCTTCCATGCGCTGTTGCTATGATTAAGTTTTCAATGCTTGTTTTTCCGATTATTGGCAATTGGTCAGATGCAAATGGTCTAAAACCGGACCATTTTTCTTTAATTTTTAGGTTTTTTAGTTGAGGGATTATTTCATATGCTTTCTCCAATATTCCTGAAATTCCTTCTTCAGTTATTCTTTTTTCAAAACCAATGTCTTCCATTGTTGAACCGAGAATAATTTCGTTGTTTTTTCTTGGCACAATATAACCACCTTTTCCCAATATGGATGCAAATATAACTTTGTCCAAGATTTTTTTATCTGCTTGTAAAGAGACCATCTGGCCGTGGATTGGTTTTACTTCAAAATTTGGGATTAAGTTTTGGGAGATGAGAGAAGACCATGCGCCTGCAGTATTTATCACAATATCAGCATTAAAGGTTTCATTATTTGTTTCTATACCCATTACATTATTATTTTTTATTATATAATTTTTTATTATGCAATTCTCAATTATCTTATTATTTAGTTTTTTATTTGCTGCTATCAAAGCTTCCATTAATTTTCTGTTGTTAACTTGTGCGTCATTCTTTGTGTGCAATCCTGATAATATGTTTTCGGATAAACTTGGCTCTAATTTTCTTAATTCATTTCCACTCAAAAATTCTATTTCGAAACCTTTCTTTTTTTGCCATTCGTAATTGTTTTTTAGATGCTTTTCATGCTCTTCTGTTAAAGCCGGCCTTATCATTCCGCATTTTCGAAACTCAACGTCAATTCCAGATGCGTTTTCAATTTCTCTGCAAAAACCTGCATACATGTCCCTGCTTTGGATGCAGAAATCCATGAAATCCTCATAGAAATCAAATTCTGATTGCGCAGCTAGCATCCCTGCTGCTGCATAAGATGCTTCCATTCCTGCTTTGTTCTTGTCGATTACTGTTACATCAAAATCATGTTTTTTTAAGTAAAAGGATACACTTAAGCCGATAATTCCTGCGCCAATAACAATTACTTTCATTATAGAATGAGTAATCAATCTAGGTTTTTAAACGTGTTGGACACTTGTTATTTTAAAATCGTTGTTGAAGTTGTAAATATTAGATTTATATATCTGGTCTTTAAACAAAATATTTATAAATAGCGCCAAAACCATTATCAGTATTAATCTATAACAAAGAGGGTGGTATAACTATGGAAGAAAAAAGTCATGAACAGCATCACGAACAACATCATGAGCATCATACTCATGAGAAAAAGAATGAGGGTTATAATTTTCGAATAAGCAAAGTAATGGTATGGCAGGGTGTTTCTGCTATTTTAGCAATATTGGTTGTTTTCTTATGGATGAATCCGGATTTTGGCAAAGCAGGAGATGCACAGATTCCTGTTCCTACAGGAAACGCTCCAAGTCCTAGTCAAGCACCTGCACCTACAGTATTAGATGATGTAGATGAAGATGATGATCCAGTTTTAGGAGATAAAAATGCTCCGGTTACGATAGTATCTTTTGAAGATTATCAATGTCCATTCTGTAAAAAGGCATTTGACCAGACATTACCTCTACTAAAAAAAGAATACATTGATACAGGGAAAGCTAAGTTGGTATTTAGGGATTACCCATTAGGATTCCATCCGGAAGCAGGTCCTGCTGCAGAAGCTTCTGAATGTGCAGATGACCAAGGGAAGTTCTGGGAATACCACGATGAGCTTTTTAACAATCAGCAAAGTTTAGGAAGAGACCTTTACATAAAACTTGCTGGGGATCTTGGCTTGGATGTAGATAAGTTTACACAATGTATAGATAATGGAGATTTTAAACAGGAAGTTCAGAATGATTTCAGCTATGGAAGTCAAGTAGGTGTTTCCGGGACTCCGACGTTCTTCATTAATGGTGTAAAGCTTGTTGGGGCAGTACCCTATCAAAACTTTAAGCAAATAATAGATGCTGAACTATCTGGTTAAGGAGGAAAAATGAGAAAAACTTGGGTTTTATTGGCTATTTTGGTTGTAGCGACATTGTTTATATTTGGCTGTGCAAGAGGCGGAAGCGGATATAATACAGGTTATGCTGCGTATAATCAGCCAACACAGCAAGGCGGTGGACAGCAACAAGGCTATGTGGGCGGTGGTTGTGCAGTAGCTGGTCCTGATTCGGGCAATGTAGATGTTTCTGAGCCAAGTGCAGCTGCTTAGGTAAGATAGCAAGTATTTAGTTTGCACTAAATACTTTGACCTCCCCATTAGTGATTCACAATGTGATGTGCCCACCCCTCACAAGCTATAATATCTGTGCAGAACCAATTTAATATTTATCTAAAATGGCTTTAAGCAAGGATGAAGTTGAAAGTATTAGGGATGAAAATCAAAAAACAGAGCATCATGTAGAAACAAAAGTAGAGAAGCCTAAAAATACTAAAAAAATAATTCTTATTTCTATTGTTTCAGTTGTTTTTGTGCTGATTGTTGGAGGTATTGGATTTAGTTATATGAACACATTAAAGCCTGCTGCCTTGGATGGTTTTGCGCAATGCTTGGCTGATAAAGGAGCGATCATGTACGGCGCTTCTTTTTGCCAATATTCTCATGCGCAGCAGGGGATGTTCGGCAACTCTAAAAAATATCTTGATATAAGGGATTTTACAGAAGATCCTAATGTGAAGACAACACCCACCTGGCTTATCAATGATGAATATTATCCAAATGTGCAGACTTTTAACAGATTGGCTTCTCTTACTGGTTGTGAGTTGGGATAGATTTTTAAAACAATAAATTATGCTTGTTCTTGTGCCACGGTGGCGGAGTCCGGTCAATCGTGCTTGCCTCGAATTTAAAAAAGAAAGCGAGTGTCCGCAAGGACGCGTAGGTTCGAATCCTGCCCGTGGCGTCATAATATTTATAAAACGAGTTTTTTCAAAAAAACTCGACAAAAAAGTATGCAATGCGGTATCTTCGATACCGCGGAACGACAGAATAGAAGCCTAAGCTGCATATGTCAATATTTATAAAACAATATCCATTACCTTCTGTTAATGGGAAACATAGTGCTTGATACATTATTCATAATATTGTTATCAATAACACTAGCTTTGTTCACAGTCTATTATTTTGTTGATTCTGTTGAGATAGAAGAATATTTTGAGGTATCTGAAGTTACTGGTGCTATGCAGAGTTTTGAGGTTTCTCATCATAAATTTTATTTCCATCATCCTACTAAGAAAAATACAAAACGGTATGATGACAAATTATTTGATTATTTAGAGCACATACAAGAACAAAGAGATAGTACTTTTCATAAAGGCAAGGTATTTCTAAAAGAAAAATAAGTGCCGGAGGCGATATTCGAAATCACGACCTCTAGATAACCCGGTTTGAGGTATATCATCAGCTGAAAAGCTTCATAACTCAAATATATGAGTCTAGCGCTCTAACCAGGCTGAGCTTTCGGAGCAATTAGCTACTCCGGCATCTCTCCGGCACAATACATAGAAAAAGATAGTGTTTTAAAAAGATTGCTGTTAATAAGCTTTTGCGAAATAAACCAAGAACTTTCCTTCTTTACTGCAATTGATACATTTTCCAATTTTATTTGGTTGTTGGAATGGAATTAATCTTGAAGTTGCGCCGTCGGTTTTTTCTTTTATTTCATCTTCACAAGAAGGCATTCCACAGAATGATGTTTTTACAAATTTTCCGTTTTTTATTTGCTTGGAAAAGTCATTCCAGCTCTTTGCATCCACAATATTTGAATCCAGGAATTTTTTAGCTTTGTTGAATAAGGAATTTTGTATACTTTCCAATGTTTCTTTTACTTTCTTGTCCAATTGGGCTAATTTAACAAACTCTTTGTTGTTATTATCCCTTCTTACCAAAACTACCTGTTTTTTCGCTATGTCTTTTGGGCCTATCTCTATCCTTAACGGAACACCTTTAAGTTCCCATTCATTGTATTTCCATCCAGGTGTATAGCCATCCCTATCATCAAGTTCAACTTCATAATTTTTCAGCTTATTTTTTATTTCGTTGGCTTTTTTTATTATTTTTTCTTTGTCATCAAAGTATATTGGAACTATTACAATCTGAGTTGGAGCTATCCTTGGCGGCAATACTAAACCGTTATCATCAGAATGGAGCATGACCAAAGCTCCGATTAATCTTGTAGAAACGCCCCAGGAATTTTGCCAGGGCAAATATTCTTTTTCATCTTTACCTAAGAATTTTATTCCGAATGCTTTTGCGAAATTTTGTCCAAGATTGTGAGATGTACCCATCTGCAGGGCTTTGCCGTCAGGCATCAGCGCTTCTATTGTATAGGTAGTTTTTGCCCCTGCAAAGCGTTCTTTTTCCGTCTTTTTCCCTTCCAAAACAGGCACTGCGAGCAATTCCTCGCATAATTTTTTATATTCGCTTAAGTAAAGTAAAGCTTCTTTGTTGCATTCTTCTTCTGTCTCATAAACACAATGCCCTTCCTGCCACAAGAATTCCCTGGTTCTTAGGAATAATTTTGTCTGCTTCACTTCCCATCTTAAGACATTGCACCATTGGTTCAATCTTAATGGTAGATCACGCCAGCTTCTTATCCAGTTTGCATAGGAATCATACATTATGGTTTCCGATGTCGGCCTTAAGGCATATTTCTCCCTCTGCTCTTCATCCATAACCCATGCTAGTTCAGGGGCAAACCCTTTGGCGTGCTCTGCTTCTTTTCTGAAGAATTTTTCAGGTATTAATAGAGGGAAATAAGAATTTTTTACCCCTATTTTTTTTATTTTTTTGTCGAGATGATCCTGGATATGTTCCCAAACTGCATAACCTCTAGGTTTTATAATCATGAAACCCTTTAGTACAGAATGCTCCGCAAGCTCTGCCTTAATGACTACTTCATTGTACCATTCTGAGAAATCTTCTGTTTTTTTTATAGTGATTCCCTGATTTTCTTCTTTCTTGGGCATAAGGTAGATGCTTTTGTTGGGATATATAAAGTTTTTGCGGAATATTTTTAAAATACTCTAGAATTACTTTTATTATGAAAAAAGTAATTACGTTTGGCTCTTTTGATGTGCTGCATGAAGGCCATAAGCATTATTTGCAGGAAGCTAAGGGTTTTGGTGATCATTTGGTTGTTGTAATTGCAAGAGATGAGAATATTTTGAAGTTTAAGGGCAGGAAGTCGAAAAATAATGAGGATTATAGGTTAGGGGAAGTTAAGAAATTAGATTTTGTTGATGAAGCTGTTTTGGGGCACAAAGAGGATATTCTTGAAGTTCTGGAAGAGTTTAAACCGGATGTTATCTGCTTAGGTTATGATCAAAGGACAATTGATGAGGGGAAATTAAAGCTGGAACTGGAAAAAAGAGAATTGAAAGCAGAAATTGTAAGGGCTAAAGCATTTAATGAAGATATTTATAAGTCTTCTAAATTATAGATTATTTTTTAGCCAACCTTGCCTTTTTAATAACATACTGCCCACAACAGCTAGATTCTATGTTCTTTTTAGCTTCTTCCACTATAACTCTTTTTTTAAAAAGTGGGCAATCTAATACAAAGGTTTCTGCTTCGCCTCCTTCAAATCCAAGATGAAAATTAGTTTTTTCATTCAAAATTTTCAATTCTTCAAATGCCTTTGTGTTAATTTCTCTTCCGAGCCAAGATTCATCAAATCCTTCTGCAGCAATTCCAGTTATAATTATTTTGAAATTGCTATCTATCAATTCTTTGATGTATTTTTTCGGATCGATGTGCCATAAAGGGGCAATTGAGCTTATCTTTAATTTACTGCATATCTTTTCTATTCTTTCTTTTTGGTAATTTGATGCTAGGGCTCCGGAGACAACTCCTTTTATTTTATATTCTTTTATTGCAATCTTAAGAGCCTTTTCAATATCCCTCAGCTCTTTTTCCTTTATTCCGGAAGATTCTAGTGAAATCAAGGGAATGTCCATGGATTCTGCCTGCAGGTCCACTAAATGTATATTGGGTATGTGGAACATGTAGGAATCTGTTCTTTTTGACTTAAAGCTTATCAAGCACACTATTTCGCTCTCTTTTGATGCTTTGTAAGCTGCATAAATGCTGTCCTTTCCTCCAGATATTAAGGCTGCAATTTTCATTCGTCAGAGAAACGTATGGGGCTTTAAAAACATTTTTAAATCGAATTGTATTCTCGAGACAATATAAAAATGGATAATGAAGCTTTGTATCAAAAATTGATTGATGGAATTAGGGATTACTTTAGTAAACACAATATCAAAAAAGCTGTAATTGGGTTAAGTGGAGGAATTGATTCTTCTGTATCTGCAAAACTAGTTGCAGATGCTATTGGAAAAGAGAATGTTCATGGGTTAATTATGCCTCTGAAAGGTTTAAGTTCTGAGGAAAATACTAATGATTCTGTTGAATTGTGCAAATGGATAGGTATGGATTATAATGTAATTGATATCAAAGAGTATCTTAATGAATTTGAGAAGGTTTCATGGAAACAGAACAAGGTTGCAGAGATGAATACTGCTTCGAGGATTAGGGCTGTTATTCTGTATAATTACGCTAATACACATGATGCTTTAGTTATTGGTACTTCGAATAAAACAGAGATTTTAGTGGGTTACTTTACCAAATATGGAGATGGTGCTGTTGATATTGAGGTTATTGGATCATTGTTTAAAACAGATGAAAAAGAACTTGCAAAGTTTTTGAAAATACCTGAGAAGATAATTAATAAAGTTCCTACTGCAGAGCTTTATCACGGGCAGACTGATGAAGAAGAATTAGGAGTTTCTTATGAAGAGATTGATAAAATATTGAAACTGTATGTTGACGGTAATTCTAAATT
>CAYXZV010000020.1:0-14082 GCA_964469645.1 uncultured Methanosarcinales archaeon
CCAGAACTCCTCCTTTTTTGAATTTCTCTATATCTTTTACGTCGTATATTATATGGGCTTTACCCTGCCCTATTTTATCTCCAATACTTAATCCTGAAATTATAACTTTGCCAGTTCCTTTTAATCTGTACTTTTCAAGAATCTTGACATCCTTTTGACTTTGGACAGTTTCAGGTCTTGCTTGCACAATATAAAGTTTATTTGTTCTACCATCTTTGGCCCATTCAATATCCATGGGTTTGAATTTTCCAGCTTTTTTTGAATAGTGTTCTTCAATGATTACTGCCCACTTTGAAAGTTGCAAGACTTCTTTATCATTTATGCAATACTTATTTCTAAATGCTTCAGAGACTCCTACATTTCTTGTACTTTGCTTTTCTCCAATAAAACTGTACACCATCTTTATGTGCTTTGCACCAAGTTTTTTGCTGATAATTGGCTCAAAACCTTTCTTCAGAGTTGGCTTAAAAACATAAAATTGGTCTGGGTTTACACTACCCTTAACGATATTCTCCCCTAAACCATAGGATCCTGTTACAAGGATTGCATCTTTGAATCCGGTTTCAGTGTCTATGGAAAACATCACTCCAGAACTTGCCAGATCTGAACGAACCATTTTTTGTACTCCAATGCTTAATGCGATCTTGAAGTGGTTGAATCCTTTATCAACCCTGTAGGATATCGCTCTGTTGGTAAATAAAGAAGCAAAGCATTTTTTACATGCTTCTAATAAGGCGTGTTGCCCTTTAACATTGAGATAAGATTCCTGTTGACCGGCAAAGCTTGCATCAGGTAGGTCTTCTGCAGTTGCACTACTTCTTACTGCTGTGTCAGTCTCTCTCCCATATTCTTTACATAATTTTTGGTAAGATTTCAGGATTTCATTTTCAAGTTCTTTTGGAAATTCTGCACCTAGAATCAATTCTCTTACTTTTCTTCCCCTTTCGCTGAGGTTTCTTATATCATGAGTATCCAAATCCGAAAGAATCTCTTTTATTCTTTTTTGTATGCCTGCCTTTTTTAAGAAATATCTGTATGCATAAGCTGTGACTGCAAAGCCATTTGGAACGTTAACACCTTTCTTCCCCAGGTTTTTGTACATTTCTCCAAGAGAGGCATTTTTCCCTCCAACCAGGGGAACGTCATCTATTGTCAGGTCCTTAAACCATAGAACTAATTCTCTTTTTTTATTCATTTAACTGCCTCTTTTGAAAATGATTGGGAAAGGGTTATTTAAATCTTATGGGTTTTATTTACTGATGTTTCCTTTAGGATAACTTCCAAGTATCTTAATAAATACAGATACAGCTTCCATTTCGCTCAATGCTAATTTTACATTCTCGTCATCTGAGCTTCCTTCAAAGTCAACGTAGAAGACATATTCCCAAGGGTTTTCAGGAATTGGCCTTGATTCAAGCTTTGTCATGTTGATATTGTTCTTGTATAATCTCTGAAGACAATTCACCAATGATCCCGGGCAGTGCTTAGTTTTTATTACAATGCTTGTTTTTTCCTTCTTGATATCTTTTGGAACATCCTCTTTTTTTACTATTATGCAGAATTTTGTTGCATTGTATTCGTTAGTTTCTATCCCTTTTTTTAAGATATCCAAATCATAAATATCTGCGCATAGCTCTGAGGCAATTGCAGCTTCTTCTTGTTTGACTCTTTCCTTGATAATTTTTGCTGCACCAGCTGTGTCATACTTTGGAATAGGTTCTATCTTATGTTTGCTCAAGAAATCTTTGCATTGCTTAAGAGCATGAGGATGTGAATATGCTATTTTTATGTTCTCCAGCTTATTGCCTTTATGAGATAAGAGGTTGTGGGTTATTTTGAAAAAAACCTCTCCAATCACAAAAACATCTTCTTTTAACAGCAAATCATAATTCTCAATTATACTTCCGGCTATTGTATTTTCTAAAGGCAGGAAACCGTAATCTATGTCTCCTTTTTTAACAGCATCAAACACTTCTTCAAATGTATCGTAGCCTATCGCTTCAACATCTTTGCCAAAATGTGTAAGGAGAGCTGCTTCGCTGTAAGCTCCCTCTATCCCCTGATATCCAACCTTCATCTTTCTAATCCCTCACTTATGTTTTTTAAAGATTCAATAAATTGTTGCCTTACCTCTTTTGAATGCTTGTTGTATTTATTCATGTCTTTGAATAACTGGAATGTATCATTTTTTACTGTGCTGAGAATCTTCATGAGCCTTTTGTAGCCTTCTGTATCTATCTCTAAATCTTTTGCTCCGAAATCCATTAAAGACCTGCCGATAAAGTGTGTCAAAACCAAAGTTTTGGCTATCTGTTTGTCATGCTCCTCTGGTGCTGTTTCTATCACAACCAAACCCTTATTTTTGAGATAATCTTTTATCTTGTTGCATTTTTCATCATCTATTCTGACTTTGCATAAAACTATTTTTCTGTCTTTTAATGAGTCAGCAGCGCTATCCGGTCCAAACATCGGATGTGTAGCTAAAATTTGAATGTTTTCCGGCAATATTTTTTTCATTATTTTTGCAGGATATTCTTTTACAGAACAAACATCAATAACTAAGGAATTTTCTTTCAACAAGCCCTTTATTTTATTCAGTGTTGCTTCAAATTCTGATATCGGAACACAGGGGATGATTGCATCTTTTTTGCAAACTTCTTCCAATGAAGCTGGAATGCCATTTGTTTTTTTAATATCTTCATTTTTATCTGTTCTGTTGAATACGTAGACCTTGAAATCTTCTGATAAGTACTTAGTGAGCAATTTCCCAAACCTTCCGAAGCCAATTATCCCTATTTCCATTTTTCCTGCTCTTCTTTCGAGTTTTTTAGTATTACTTGGTAGAGTGCAGCAACAAAATTCTCATCCAGACTATATTTTTTTGACAATTCCTTTAATCTTTCAATTATCTGCTGCTCTCGGCTTTTATCTTCTGTCGGTTTGTTTGATTCTTTTTTTAGCCCAGCTATTATCTTTACAAGATTTTTTCTTTTGCCTAGCAGATTGATGATTTCGTCATCAATCTTATCAATTTCTTTTCTTAATTCTTCCATGTTCATTTTACCTCTCCACATTGTGCTCTGTGCCTTAGGTAATGATCGCAAAGAACTAAGGCTGCCATTGCTTCCACTATCGGCACTGCTCTTGGCAAGACACATGGATCATGCCTACCTTTTGCTTCCAGTCTTATTTCCTTTTTGTCTTTATTTACAGTTTGTTGTTCTTTCTGTATTGTGGAAGTTGGTTTGAAGGCTACTTTGAATATTATTGGCATGCCATTAGAGATGCCCCCTTGAATGCCGCCGGAGTTGTTTGTTTTTGTTTCTATTTTTCCGGTTTTAATTGTGAAAGGATCATTATGCTGGCTTCCGTACATTTCTGTTCCTGCGAATCCAGAGCCTATCTCAAACCCTTTTGTTGCGTTTATGGACATCATTGCGTTTGCTAAGTCTGCGTCTAATTTATTGAAGATTGGCTCTCCTAGCCCTACTGGAACGTTTTTTATGATGCATTCTATTATTCCACCTAAAGAATCTCCTTGTTCCTGCGCTTTTTTTATTAATTCTATCATTTTTTCTGCTGCTGCTTTGTCAGGACATCTTACTATGTTGCTTTCAACATCTTTTTCATTTACTTTATTAGAATCGACATCTGCTTCAATGTCTTTTATCTTCTTTACATAAGCGATAATCTCTGTTTTGAATTTTTCTTTCAATATTTTTTTGGCTATTGCAGCTGCAGCTACGTTTCCTGCTGTTATTCTGGCTGAAGATCTTCCGCCACCGGATGGATCTCTAATTCCATACTTCTTTTCCCATGTAAAATCAGAATGTGATGGTCTGTAAGCACTTGCAAGGTCTTTGTAATCCTCTTTTTTGTAGTCTTTGTTGAAAATAATCAACGCTATAGGAGCACCGGTCGTTTTTCCGTTGAAAATGCCTGATAGAATCTCTACTTTATCATCTTCTTTTCTTTGTGTTGTGATTTCGCTCTGTCCAGGTGACCTTCTATTTAGGTCTAACTGTATATCTTCTTCTGTAAGTTCTAGTGATGGGGGACATCCTTCTACTACGACACCTATTGCTTTTCCATGGCTTTCCCCGAAGTTCGTTATTTTGAATAATTTTCCAAATGAATCCATTTTATTCACCTTTATTGATATGTCAGAAATATACCCTCAGCCTGCGACTGATGATATATTTCTTAGCATGCTCAAAAACCACCCGTTTATGACTGGTGGTTTTTGACATGTTCTGAAAGTGCAGATTCCATTAATTTGGAATCTGGTTCTTGGTCTGTCCATAATTTAAATTGTCCAATTGCCTGGTGGATAAGCATCCTGTCGCCAGTAATTACATTGCAATTTGCCTTTTTTGCGAGGATTATGAGTTCTGTATTTACTGGTTTGTACACTATATCCATCACTAATTTACCCTCTGTAAATTCGGTTTCTTTTATAATACTTTCATTTGTATTCGGGCTCATTCCAACGCTTGTAGTGTTGATTATTATGTCGTTATCTAGGACTAATTTCTTTATATTATCAATATTGTCTGATTTAATTTCAAACTCGTTTGCCAATATTTTTGCTTTTTCCATTGTCCTGTTCGTTATTGTTATTTCTGCGTTTTCTTTCTTTAATGCGTACACTACTGCTCTAGCTCCACCACCAGATCCAATGACAAGAATTTTTTTCCCATTTAGCTCTGTTTTTTCTTTTAGTGCGTGTACAGCCCCATAGTAGTCTGTGTTGTGGCCTGTGAGTTTTCCGTTGTTGTTTACTATTGTGTTGACTGCTCCAATTTTTTGTGCAGTTTCGTCAGTCTCATCGATATATTTCATTATTTCTACCTTGTGAGGTATTGTTACAGAAGAGCCTGCAAAATTGAACTTTCTGAAGTTTTTTATGAACTCTTCAAGCTCTTCTTTTCTCACTTTGAAAGGCATGTAAACGAAATTAAGATGTTTTTGATTGAAATTCTTATTATGCATGTACTTGGACATTGAATTTTCTGCATATTCTCCTATGACTCCAATTATTTTAGTTCCCTTATTCATTGAGTGGATGTTATATACATTTTTCATCTCATCTATTGTGATCTGGCCCGGTGCTGATTCTTTGTTTTCTTTTAAGGCTGCGAAAGTAATCAACGAACCATATTTTGGAGCTAAAATTCTTGAAATTTGGCCTCTTAGACCCATACAGAAAGCTGTCAAATCATCCTTATATCTGGATAATTCAAATATTCTGAAATTATCGTTTATTGAATTTGCATTAGTGACTATTTTTATTAAATCTGGATTTAATTCTTTTATTTCGGCGTATATTTCATTCAGTTTATCTAATCCAGGAGTTTCATTGAAGTTGTGATATGATACTATTGTTTTAGCATCTTTCTTATTTTGAATTATCTCTTGAATAGTGTTTTTATCACAATTTATTTCTATGTCTACAAAATCAGCTTTTAATTCAATAGCTTTTTTCAGCAAATTAATCCTTTCTTCCTCACTTCCGCTGAAATTACCCTTGTTATCTTTTGACCTGCAGGTAACAATTACTCTTTTACTCTTGCTATCCAATAATATCTTTAGTTTATCTGCATCAATATTTTCAATGAAGTCTATCCTTAACTCTATTAGATCTGTCAATTTTTCAGCTTCTTTTATATCCTCAATAGCTTGTTCTACTGTTTTTGCAGTTATTGGGACGCATATTTCGATTTCCATTTGTGCGTACCCTCACACCAGTGTATGGGGCTATCTTCGATACCCCGAGACTGATATTTTACGGGTTTTTTATTAGTTTCAAAATCTCCTTTGCTATCTGTTCTATTGATTTATTGTCTGTGTCTATCTCAAAATCTGCTGCTTTCTTGTATGTTGGAGTTCTTTTTTGCAATACTTCCTGAATTTCGTCAATAAATGATTTTGTTTCTGTAAGGGAAGGCCTTTCTTTGTTGTCTTTTATCCTTTCTTTGATTGTCTGGATAGATGCTTTCAGCCAAATTATGATGCCGTTTTTCTTTAAGTTTTGGATGTTTTTTTCTCTTTCAATAAATCCACCGCCACCATCGATAATTAAATTATTTCCATTAATATTTTCAATAACTTCACTTTCAACGTCTCTGAACTTTTCCCAACCACTATTTTTTATATAATTGTTAAGTGGCCCTACCTTGTTTATGATCTCATTGTCTGTGTTTATTGTTTTTCTGTTCAAGTTTTTCCCTAATTCTATTGCAACAGAAGTCTTTCCAGATCCTCGGTAACCCATTAATACAATATTTTTGAAGTTTTTTATTTCTGTTTCAATATCTTTTAATTTATCCCAGAATTGCGGAAAAGATTTATTGACACATTGCTGATTTTCTATTTTTATTCCTGTTTTTAACCCAATCAATGCAAAGCTCATAGCCATCCTGTGATCATTATGTGGATTTATGGCAGTTGAGTTCGGTTTTCCACCTTCAATAATTAATTCATCTTCTTTTGCAATTGCATTTATACCTAATTTCTTTAATTCGTTAGCAGTGTCTGTAATTCTATCTGATTCTTTGTATTTTAAATTGCCAATGTTTTTTATTTTTGTAGTTCCTTTTGCGAAGACTGCAACAGCAGCTAAAGTCTGTACAGAATCTGGCATAGTTGACATATCAACTTCTACAGCAGCCAAATTCTCATTTCCTTCAATTTCAATAGAATCATCATTTTTTTTGATTTTACAATTCATTTGTTTTAATATATCTATAAATTTAGCTTCTCCTTCTGCAGATGTATCTAAATCATTGACTTTTATTTTTCCTGGAACTATTGCTGCGGCTGCTAGGAAGTAGTTTGTAGTGCTCCAGTCAGCTGGAATTGTAAACTCTTTTGCAGTATAATTTTGATTGGATTTTATTTTGAATTTTCCATAGTAATCTCTTTCAATCTCAACATTAAATTCTTTCATTAAACTTATGGTCATGTCTACATAGTTTTTTGAGACTAAGTCCGATTCAACAATAATTTCAACATCATCTTTTGCATATGGCGCAATTAACAGCAAAGAACTTATGAACTGGCTGCTCACGTTGCCTTTTATTTTAGTAGTTCCTCCATTTAATGTTCCTCCTTTGATTTCAATTGGCGGAAAGCCATTATTTACAGAATTACAATCAACTCCTAAATCATTTAAGCTTTTTAATAAATCTAGGATAGGCCTTTGTTGTATCCTTTCGCTTCCAGTAATAGTTGCTTTTCCATTTGCTATGGAAGCAAAACCGGTAATAAATCGCATCAAGGTACCAGAATCTTTTACATCAATCTCATCATTCGGAGCACTTATTTTTCCATTAGTGCCATTAATTTCTAAAACGCCATTTTCTTTTTTAATATCTACTCCAAATTTTTTCAACGCTTCTATAGCTGCATCAATATCATCATTTTCAGGAACATTTTTTATCATTGATGTTCCTTCTGCTAAAGCGGTCAGTATCAATACCCTGTTTGCTATGTATTTGCTCCCTAGGACAGAAATTTCTGAATCTAGCTTTTTTAATGGAACAACTTCAATCATTTTTACACTGCTCAATAGAATTTTTGATTATATCTTCGTCAACCTCAAAAGAAAAAGTATTGTTTTCTTGTTTTACGTTGCCTATTTCATTTAGAATAACGAATCTTGGCTTTTGGTCTCTTGTTTTTTTGTCAATTTTCATTATTTCAATTATCTTATCCGAATCAATGTCTTTTTCTACTTTATTTGGAAGATTAAACCTTTCCAGTAAGGAAATAATTCTTTTTTCTTCCTTTAAATTACCAATTAAAACCGCAATTTTAGCTTCAACTGCTATCCCTCTACTTATGCAGAAACCATGTTTTTTTTTGTAATGCATAATGTTTTCAAATGCATGCCCGAAAGTATGGCCGAAATTAAGAATCTGCCTTAATCCGGATTCTTTCTCATCTTTTTCTACAACATCTTTTTTTAGGTCAATGCTTCTTTTTATTATATGCAATAATGTATTTTTATCTCTTTCAATGACTTTTTCAGAATTTTGTTCTACGAATTCAAATAAATCTTTATCTGATGTTGTTGCAATCTTTATTACTTCGGCCATGCCATTTTGAAATTCTTCCTTGGATAATGTATCTAGGAAATTTAAATCAGTAAAAACAGCTTCTGGTTGGTGGAATGTCCCAATAAGATTCTTTCCATGTTCGGTGTTAATGGAAGTTTTTCCACCTATTGATGAATCTACCATAGACAGTAAAGTAGTAGGTACATGTATCAAAGGTATTCCTCTTTCAAATGTGGAAGCTACAAAACCAGCTAAATCTCCGATTACACCGCCTCCGAAAGCGATAATTATCGTGTCTCTGCCATATTTTCTTTCTAATAATATATCTTCAATTTCCTGTTTTTTTGCCCTTGATTTAGATGCTTCACCAGCAGGAATAGATATTAGGTATGGATCTAATGATTGTAGATATTTGAGAACTGAATTTTCACAAATTTTTTTGATATTATCATCTGTAATGATCACTATTTTCTTGTTTTTGTGATTGTCTTCGATGAATTTTTCTATTGATTGAAGTATGGAACTGCCTATGAAAACTGGATATTCCTTGTCATTTTGTTTAATTTTAATCTGTTCCATGCTACATCTTTTTCCCTACTGCGTTGCAGACTGCTTTTACTTCCTTGAGCATCTGGGTAAGCTGTTCAGGATATAGTGATTGAGCGCCGTCACATGATGCCTTTTCCGGGTCCGGATGGACTTCTACTATCAGCCCGTCAGCTCCAACAGCTGCTGCAGCCCTGCATAATGGCAAAATAAGATCTCGGTTTCCGGCGGCATGGCTTGGGTCAACGATTACCGGAAGGTGTGTTTCCTGTTTTAGAATAACTACTGCTTCAAGATCTAATGTGTTCCTGTATGCTGTCTCGAATGTTCTGATACCCCTTTCGCATAATATGACATTAGGGTTTCCATTCAGCATGATATATTCTGCTGCCATAAGAAATTCTTTGATAGTAGAGGACATTCCTCTCTTTAATATAACTGGCTTGTTGACTTTGCCGACTTCCTTTAGCAGATCGAAGTTCTGCATGTTTCTTGCTCCCACTCTCAAAACATCAGCATATTCTGTAGCTATAGGCACATCTCTTACATCCATTACCTCAGTTTCTACTATGATTCCTGTTTTGTCTTTTGCTTTTTTTAACAGCTTAAGGCCTTCTACACCCATCCCCTGGAAAGAGTATGGTGAAGTTCTTGGCTTAAATGCAGATGCACGCATGATTTTAATGCCATTCTTTTTCATTATCTCTGCCGATTTTAAAATTTGGTTTTCTGATTCTACTGAATCAGGACCTGCTATCACTGTAAAATTTCCTGCGCCAACCTTTACATCTCCTATTTTGATTACTGTCGGCTGTGGATGGTGCTCGTTACTTGCTAATTTGTAAGGTTTGAGTATCCTGACTACTTTTTCAACGCATGGGATGGAGCTAAAGCCGTTTTGCGGATCTTCATCATGTATTTCTCCGATTACATGTATAACTGTCCTTTCGACTCCTTCGAATATCATGGGCTTCCAGCCATGCTCCTTTACTTTTTCCATGACATGCTCAATCTCATCTTTCTTTGTTTTTGGTTTCAGCACGATTATCATTTTTTTCCTCCTCAGTTGTTTAACTAAACCCTTTTAGTTTTTTCCTGGGATTTAGGAAGCAAAACAATTGGTTTTGGTTCCCTAGGTTTAGTAGTCTCCCAGGACTATTTAAAATAAAAAAAGTAGAATGAAAAGAAATCTAGCTTAAAACTTGCATCGTTTCCGGTCTTAACTAGACTTTTCATACCGTCTAAGAATAGATATGTTATATTTAAATCTTTTGGAACTGAAAGTTCTAAGATCAGAATTACTATATCTGCTTTTTAATGACTTTTATAGGCCTTTTCTTCATCATTTTCAATGCTTGATTGTATTTGAGGAGCTTTTCCTTTGCACCGTGGTGTTGTATGACGGATTCTGCGTTGGTCATGCCGAGTTTCATTGCAAACTCTATATTGTTTTTCCTCATCATGCCGCATAAGAAAGAAGATGCAAAAGCGTCTCCTGCTCCGGTCGTTTCTACAATTTTTGCATTAGTAGGTTTTCCGATATAAATCTGATCATTGTGGAGAACATAAACTCCTTTTTTGCCGTCAGTTATTGCAACAATATCTGGTCCTAGTTTATTTATCTTTTTCAGCAGTTTTTCTACCTTATTCTTTCCAACTAATATTTTTGCTTCTTCTTTATTTAATACAAGAATGTCTGTCTTTTTTAGTATGCTGTTTAGATATTTTTTTCCTTTTTTTACAAGGTAAGAACTTGTGTTGAAAGCAATCTTTATGTTGTTTTTTTCTGCGTAAGATGCTATTTTTTCTAAAGTCTTGTAGGATTCCCCCATCATTGATGAGAAATAAAACCATTTCGTTTTTAATTTTTTAAAATTTATTTCTTTTGAACTTATGTCATTGTTGGAGCCTCTGAATGCAAGAATTGTTCTGTCATGTTTTTTGCTATCTAAGACTATTGAGTAACCGGTTCTTCCTGTTTTTGATCTTATTATTAGAGAGGTGTTTACTTTTTCCTCTTTTAATTGATGGATTACTCTTGTGGAATTGTATTTTGAGCCTATTTTTCCCAGGAAAGCAACGTTGTTTCCTAACCTTGATAATGCAACGGCAGTGTTTGTGCCACCGCCTCCTGTTGTCAGGATAAGTTCTTTCATCAGTATCTTTGCACCAACCGGATATGCAATGCACTCTTTATTTTTTTTATCGTGAATCATCTCGCAGAATTCAGTTCTTGCCAAAGCATCTACAGTTGCAGAGCCTACTGTTATTACATCGTACATGGAGTTATTCTGATTTTATGGATTTAAATAGTTTTTTGTTTAGCCCATACTATCTAAGATTTCATGTGCGTTTGTATTGCTTAAGGATTGCTGTATCTTTTCCCAGTCTTTTCCGAACTTTGTTGAGAATATGGTTAAGAGCATGTCTTTTTCTTGGTTGGAGATTCTTGCTTGCCTGTCAGCTTCTATCAATCCATATGGATATCCTATGAAAACAGAGTCTTTTGCGTTATTTGATATTAAGCTTACTATGTCGTTTATTTTTCCTTTTTGTTCTTTATAGATTTCAAACCGGAATATGTATTTTGAGCTTTCATGCAGTTTTGTGAATGTGATTTCTGCTTTGTGATTGCTTGTGTTTATTTCTGCTACAGGATAGTATATCCATTTTCCTTTTTGATTGAATTTATTCAATGCATTTGCTATACTATTGCCACGATCTGTCATTAAAGCTGTAGTTTTACTTAAACCAGAGATGATGATGTTTTTTTCTTCTGCTTTTTCATATAATTCATCAAAATATTTTTTTTCATTTGTGAAAGTGCATTGCAATGAGCCGTCCAAAACAATAATATCATCTTTTTCCAATAATCTTGCCACTGTGGATGCAGTTTTTATTTCTGAAAATCTTCTTATTATGTTTGAGATGCTTGAAATACTTGCTCTTGTTATGCCTTGCTTTATGGTCTCATCAAAGGAGCTTAAGAATAAATCATCTTTATCGGGAATGAAGTTTTCATTTCCTCCAATAATATTACAATCGTAGAATATCTCATTGTTTTTTTCTTTTGCATTCACAAAAACATAAAAATCATGCTTTTTTGAAGTGATTCTTTTGTTTTCTTTGTAGATTGTATAATAAATCCTTATTAAGTTTAAAGATAAATTTGGAGATTTTATTATTTCAGCACTGCCACCATCAATGAAAGCTATCTTATTTTTTGAATCTGAATTTTTAATCTCCTGAAAATTATTCTTATCGAAATTTATTGGTTTGTAGTTTGTATCTGAGAACTGGATATGGTTGTCATCGATGTTCGAGATGTTGTTTTTCACTAAGTTTATTATTTGGTTGTAGATTTCGTGCATTTTTAATAGGGAATGATTAGATTAATAAAAATGTTGTGGAAGATTAATAGAAAAGTTTATTAAAAAAGTAAAAGATGTTAGGAGTATGGATGTCAGTGATGTCAGAAAGACTATAGCTAATCTTGTGGACTTAAGAAAGAATGCTGATAAAGTTATTAATAATTTAAAAATAATACTGGACAGAAAAGACGATGCACTTAATTCTTTATTGAGTTCTAGGAGAGTAAACAAAGAAGATTTAGGTCAATTGAGAGATGAAGTAAAAGTAGAATATAGGTATCTTAGATTTATATCCTATATTATTGAAAAAACAATTGAGGACGTTAAACAAATAATTCAAATTTTGGAATCTGATAACAAAGAAATAATTGACACAGAACTTGGCAGAGAAGTGGTCAAATATAATTTAGAATTTTATCAAACCGTTTTGCAAGAGCTTGAAGAAGGCCATAGGTTAACAGTATTATTTTAGAGATCATGCTTTAAGAGAACAGGAATTTTTACATGATGCTGAAAAAACTATAAATTCAAAAGATTTTGGTGAAAACTATCAAAAATTTTGGATTGAAGTAAGAGATGAATTGAGAGCGCAAGTAGAAGTTAGCAAAATAAATGATTTGAAAGAGCAAGCTGAAGGTTTAGCAGAGGAGACTGCAAATCTTAATAGAAAATTTTACAAATTTAATATGGGAAGAATGGTTATGGGTTCTTCACCCGTTTTATTGTTATTGGGCACTTACGGTTTTATGGCTGTAGCTACAGGAAAAACAAATCCATTAATCTGGGGTGTGTTGGGGATTAGTGTTGGTCTCTATGCATTGACTGGGCATCTATTAAAAAAGAAGAATATAAATATCTTTCACCCATTTTGAAATCCAAAAGTTTTTATAAAATACTTCTTGGGATTAAAATATGGAGATTTCTGTCATAGCTTCAGGGAGTAATGGTAATTGCTGTTTGGTTGAAGATCATGGTGTTTCTGTGTTGATCGATGCTGGGAAGAGCGGCAGCGAGATTGAGGCCAGAATGGAAAGGTTTGGCAAGAGTTTGGAAGATGTTAATGGTATTTTGATTACTCATGGGCATAGTGACCATATTTCAGGTGCAGGAGTCATATCAAGAAGGTTTGGAATCCCTGTGTATATGTCTCAAGAAGTCTATTCTGAGGCGAAATTGGGTAAATTTGAAAGCAAGGTCTTTACTGGAGATTTTAAGATTGGTAAAATGAAGGTTAAGCCTATTTTAACTTCTCATAATGTAAACTCCTGCGGTTTTGTTGTATCTAAGTTTGGATATTTTACAGATACAGGTATGGTTACTAATCAGATGGAGAAGGTTATACCTAAGCTGAATTCAATTCTGCTTGAGAGCAACCATGATGTTGAGATGGTACATAACGGGCACTATCCTGCTTTTCTCAAGAAATGGATATTATCTGATGAAGGGCACCTGAGTAATAATGATTGTAGTTGTATAATCCAGGAAAAGGGAAAGAATTTATCTTTTGTCCTGCTTGGGCATTTATCTGAGAATCATAACACTCCTGATATCGCTTCTGAAACTTTTAATTCTCTTGTCAAAAGAAAAATTGATTTTAGTGTATGTTCAAGAGATAAAGAATCTGGGAGCTGGAAAGTTTAGCTGTAATTTATATCAACTTCATCTGAAGTTATTGTTGTTTCTTTTTTACTTTCTTTTGGTTTTGATTCTGTTTTTTCCTCTGCTTTTGGTTTTTCTCCTAATTCAGGATTCATTTCTAAAGCTTTCTTTAGGTTCATATTGCCGCAGTTAGTGCAGTTGAAGTATATCCCGAACTTTCCGTCTTTTAATTCCAGATAATCGCCGCAGAAACAAGTAAGGTCCTGCAGTATGCTTGCTTTATGTGCCTGGCAGACAGGAACCTGTTGAGGATTCTTTGTTGTTGCATCCTTTTTGCAGAAAGGACATGGGTCTATTCTGCTTTGGCCGTATTTTTTAGGTATGTACATGGTTTTTTGTGGATATAGGTTGTTTAAATGTTTTTGGGAAATAACCTTTTTAAACCAGCTAACTTTTATTACTCTATGAGACAAGGATTCTGGATAATTGCCAAACAGATTGTAAGA
>CAYXZV010000021.1:0-14064 GCA_964469645.1 uncultured Methanosarcinales archaeon
TAATGATTGTGCTGAAAAAAGGAGAGCATATGGGCATATATCACATAGGAACAATGGAAGAAATTTCAATCGAGAAAGTTGCAGTAGAAGTTGCTGAATATTTTGGGAAAGAGATTTCAATTGTTTCTGGAGAAGAAGCAAAAGGGGGAACAAAAAGAAGATGCCCCGATACAAGGAAATTAGAGAAACTTGATTACAAACCTAAATTTGCTTTTAAGGAAGGTTTAAAAATCACCGCAGAATGGTATGATAAAAATTCGGATAAGGTAAAGAAAATACAATAATCCAAAACTCAATAAAACAATTTCAATAAAAAATTAACAATAAAAAGATAGCTAAAAATGGAAGCAGACTCACTAACGTTCGTAGCTTTCATTTTTAATATTCATAATTAGAAATATTAGTTAAAAATGAAAGAAACTAGTAAGGTTGTAGAGAAATGTCAAGTTTGTGATAATTCGAAACTTGAACCTATATTGTTTTTAGGGTATTTACCACCGGTAAATCAAATGCATGCTGTTGGTAAACAACCATGTGAGCAACCAAGTTATCCTGCTCAACTTTTGTATTGTTCAAAGTGCCATTTGGTGCAGCTAGGTTTAATTGTCGATCCAAAAATATTATTTCCTCCTGAATATCCTTACACAAGCAGTACCACAAAGATATTAAGAGAAAATTTTTTAGAGATGTATAATGAATGTAAAACTATTGTTGATTTAGGCAAAGAGGATTTAGTTGTGGATATAGGCTCCAATGATGGAAACTTGTTAAGTAACTTTAAGGATGGACATAAGGTTCTTGGTATAACCCCGGAAGAAATAGGGAAATTAGCGATTGAAAGAGGAATACCAACAATAATTGATTATTTTAAGAAAGATGTAGTTGAGAAAATAAAAAAAGAGCATGGAAAAGCCAAGATAATTACTGCTACAAACGTATTTGCACACATTGATGATATTAATGAGATTTTAGATTTTATTATTGATTTATTGGAGGAAGATGGAGTTTTTATCTCAGAATCACATTATTTGTTTAGGCTTATAGAAACATTACAATATGATACAATCTACCATGAGCATCTGAGATATTATTCTTTGCATAGTCTTAAGTTTTTGTTAGAGAAGCATGGCCTGGAGATAATCCACGCGAAAGAAATTCCGACACATGGAGGTTCTGTCAGAGTTTATGCTGCAAGGAAAGGTAAATATGATGTGAAAGATACTGTGCAGAAACAACTCGATAAAGAAAAAGATGTTGTACTCGACAAAGAAAAACTTTTGCAATTTAGAGATAATGTTGTTATATCGAAATTAGGACTTCATTCTTTGCTTTTAGACATAAAGAAAGAAGGGAAGAAAGTTTACGGAATTGGAGCTCCATCAAGAGCAAGCACTTTGATCAACTATGTTGGAATTGACGATGGAATAATGGATTATGTTATGGAAGTAAAAGGATCGCATAAGATTGGGAAATACATGCCAGGAACTTTAATTCCTGTTGTCGATGAATCAAAGCTATATGAGGACCAGCCTGCTTATGCCATGCTGCTTTCATGGCATATTGCTGAAGAGCTGGCTCCGAAGATCAAAGAGAAAGGTTTTAAAGGCGACTTTATAGTGCCTTTGCCTAAACCCAGAATATTAAAACTAAAGTTGCGTGATTAAATTAATATTTTTTATAGTGAAGAATATTTTCAATGACTAACTCAAACAAATATCTCGAATCAAAAAAATATATGATTGATCATTTTAAGGAATTAGGCAGTTTAAAAAATGATTTTAGAATTTATAATTTGACTACTTTGATAGCTTCAAAAGTTAAAGGCGACAAAGTTTTAGATATTGGATGTGGGAACGGCTTTTTACTTGGAATTTTAAGTAAAAAAGGAATTGAAACTTTTGGAATCGAACCTAACAAAGATTTAATAAAATTGGCTAAAAATACTAATCCGAGATTAAAAATTTTCGAAGGGTATGCCCATGATATAGATAAAATCAAGCACAAAGTCGATACAATAACAATTATTGACGTTCTGGAACATATTGAGGATGATAAGTTGCAGATTAAAAGAATGCACAACCATCTTAATGAAAGTGGTAGGTTAATCATAGTTGTTCCGGCTTTTCAACTCTTATATGGAAAGAGGGATGAAAATCTAGGTCATTACAGACGTTATTCAAAAAAAGAAATCATTCAAAAACTATCCAAAATTGGGTTTAAAATCCACCATATCAGGTATTGGAATATGCTGGGGTTTTTCCCATATCTTTTTTATGAAAAAATATTAAAGAAAGAACTGAACACTGAATTAAGAACAGAAAAGAAAAAAGGAATATTTAAGAAGTTGCTTAGTAATCTATTGTTTTTTTGGTTTAAATATATAGAGAACAATTTTAGTTTGGGTTTTGGATTAAGTTTGGTATGTGTTGCAGAGAAGACTAGAAAGAACAATTTTAGGAGTTGAAAGATGATTGCACATAGAAAATTTCTCAATAAAAGAAACTTAATTATTGCTGCATTATTTGTAGTTTTCTTATTTTTAAGATTGTTTGTAGATTCTTCTTCTGTTCTTCTAGCTGCTGATCATCTAAAATACCTAGAAACATCAAAAAACTTCCCTTATCACAAATTGTATAATGATCAATTATATTTATTTCATCCACCTTTTTACCCATATACTATTCACTTATTTACTTTAATTTTTCAAGAAGATACTATTGCAGCAGTTCTCTTAAGTTTAATCTCGGCTATAGTTACATTCTTTGTCTTGTATAAGTTTTTTATGATGCTGACTAATTTCAACATCACTTTTTTTGTTTTAGTATTTTATACCCTTTCTGTCGCATTTATAAACTCTGCAACAGCAATTTTAAGAGAGTCATTTGTAGTTATGCTAATCCTATTATCAATATATTATTATGTCAAAGGAATTAAATTCAATGAAAAAAAACCACTTATAATTGCTACAATAATCGGAAGCTTTCTGGCACTTGCTTCGGACCATGTAGTTTTTTTATTTCCAGCATTTATTTTATCTTATATATTCTTCAATAGTAAGAAGATAAATTTGAAGAAACTTAACTTCCCAAACCTAAAGTATATTGCTATACCTATTATCATCTTATTTATATTTTATAGTTCATGGAATGCTGTTAAATTTTATCAATATTCCACTAATGAGTATTATACCAATGGAGTTGAAGGAACACCATTGAGTACACACGATCTTGGTTTGATGCAGCTCATTAGTCCGCATTATTTTGAGGATTTTTCTGGACCTTACATCTCTCCTGGCTTACTTTCATTCCCGAAAAAATTGGCTTTTCAATTTGGTTATATGTTCAACATTGAGCCGTTTTCAATACCTTTGGGGCTGAATTTCTCTACTATGAGTTACCTTCTATTTCCTAGGCATGTTGCATACATGTTTTTGATTTATTTGCCTCTAGCTTTGATAGCACTTTTTGGTTTTTTTACTATAATCAAAGATTTTATCAAAACAAGGAGAATATACAATAATGTTAATCTATATATGATGGGCTTATTTTTTATTTTTCTTATCCCCATTACTCAGCAGTTCGTTTCGCCCAGATATATTTATACTTCGTATATTTTCTTATTTTATTTCATAAGTTTCGGCATATATGCTTTATTCATGAAAAAAGAATCACTACAAAATTATTCTAAACTTCTTGTGATTGTCATACTCCTATTTTTATTAATTCCATTCTGGTTTATCTATAATGGTAACTTTGTTTTATTTAATAAAAATGCTTTCGGAGCCCACAATACTGCTGATTTTATAAACAATAATCTTGATAAAGGCGATGCAATCATGGCCCAACCTGGTTATAGTGTACAGTTAAATTACCTTACGGAACAAAGAACCTTAGGATTGTATCCTAAACCAGAGAAATTACCTTATTTGATTGATTATTATAATGCCAGTTATATTGTATTCGGGAAGCGTTATACCTATGATGTTGCACATTTCAGTATAGACACTGTTGAATATGTTAAAAGCAATCCTGATAAGTTTGAGTTAATTGCGAGTGTTCAAGAAGACTATAGTGATTTTTATGTTGAGGAGGATTTAGCAAGTGCAGATGAGGTCTATATCTACAAAATCAAGAAATAAATAATATAAATTAATTTTAGTTTATGATTATCTTATCTGAGCTTAGATTTGGGTCTCTGTTTTTTTTGAGTATTTGAACGAAGACGTATTGTGCAAAAATATTTTCCTTATGCCTGTTTTTATGAAGGATTTTCCCATCTTGAATGTTTTTTTAATATCTCCGCTAAAACTCATGTTGATAAGTTTTAACCAGCTTACTGGTTCTAAAATGGATATTGAAGTATAATATATAGGAGGTAATGACATTTTTACAGCTTTATTATTCCTATTTTTTACAAGATATTTTATGAATGAATTAGGGAGTATGGGAATTAACCTTATAACCCTGTTAAAAAAATTGCTTTTAAAATCCTGGTAATTTTTTGTAAATGGGTCTTCTATCTCCATGCCCCTTTCTTTGGCTATATCATAGACAACTGTTCCAGGAAAAAATGCAAGCGAAAAAAGCTGGAGTTGATACGGTTTTTTGAACTTTAATATTACATCGATTGTTTGTAGCACATCTTCCTCTGTTTCAAAAGGACTGTCTAAAATAACATCATAATAAGGCACAAAATTCATCTTATGAATAATATCTGCGGTTTTAAGAAATTGTTCATTGCTAATATAACGTTGATATATATCTTTTTGAACCCTTTGACTTCCTGTTTGCAGTCCTGCAAAAATCCAGGTCAAACCACATTCTTTCATTAACTTTGCTTTATCTTCTGTAAAGAAGATTGGAATTGCTCTTAGGCATATGGGTATTCCTATCTCTTTCTTGTACTTCTCACTAAACTCTTTGATCCAGTCAATATCATGCCCAAAAAAGTTATCATCCTGTATATTTATATAAACAGTATCAGGATATTTGGATTTCATTATTTTGAGTTCTTCAATGCAGTTATATACACTTCTTGTCCTTATTAGTGGAACATTAAGATTCTCTTCTTTATACATCTTCTTAGTAAACGAATGAATGCAAAAAGTGCATTTGAAATTACATCCTCTTGTTGTAACGAGGCTGTAGTATTTACCGCTGAACCTGGTATATTTGCTGAATAAATATTTATCCATCAATGAAATATTTCCATTATGAAAAATATAGGTCTTTGGCGGTAAGTTTTCATAGAATGGGAATTTATCAAGGTCCTGTTCTGGCATCCTCATGGGATTTTTTATTATTTTGCCATTTTTGTAAACTAAATTAGGTGTATTCAGGAAATCCTCACCATTTTTCATTTTTTGACATATTTCCAATAAGGTTTCTTCTGCTTCTCCTCTTAATACATAATCAGCATATTTCAAACAGTTTTCAGGGTCAATAGTTGCGTGATGCCCGCCCATGAAGGTAGTAATATCAAACTTTGACTTTAAAAATTGCGCTAGCTTTTCAATAGTCAGAAATTCTGTACTTAAAACACTTAGTCCTACTAATGTTGGTTTATATTTATTGAAGAAATCTTCAATGGCACCATTCATTGATTCGTCATAAGAAGGAAGTATGAGAATCCGCGAACTGATGCCATTCTTCCTTAGATAAGCATGCAAATATTTAATTCCTATTATGTCTGTGTTGGGCTGTACTGTGATCAATACAACATTAAAATTTTCTTGAATAGGCTTCTCGTGTTGTAGAATAGTACCACTATCAGTTGTTTGTTGTTCTTTGGTTTTTATTTGGTAAAGCTCTTCATCTTGTGTATAAGCAATATTGTATTTTAAGGCAATATACGCCTTTTGTAACTCCCTTCCAAGATAGGCTGCATGATCCTTTCTTATGTTAATACCTTCTTTATTTAGTATTGTTTGGTAAATGTCAATAGGTTTTTTCCCAGTAACTTTTAAAACAACTTTGTTTTTTTCATTGCAAAAGGCAACTTCTATATTTTTATTACCTCCATCAAGCCTTATAAGAAAATACCCCGTTTTATCAATCACAAATTCTTTTGTATCATCATATTCTGCTTTAATCTCTTTGCTATCTTCTTCGTCAACCTCAACTTTTACAGTATCTTCATTTTTTTCTACATCTACAACTCTTATTGCATTTACTGGACAGGCTTTACCTGCTTCTATTAAATTTTTAGAAATATCCTTTTCACAATCTACTTCAATAGCATAAATATCTTTATCAATGTTCTTAGAATTCTTTAAAGTTGCTTTCTTTCCTAGTAACTCAAAATAATCTGAAGCTATAGCTGCACAATTTCCCTGTCCAATGCACTTATTTTTGTGATATTCTACTTTTAATTTTTTTGTCATTTTTCAGGGTAAGGGGGCTATCAACTTTATTTTGATAAAAAAAATGAATTTGAGAATAAATAACACCCCTATTATAATTGGAGAAACTATCAATGTAGGTATTTTCATCATATCAATAGTTATTGTCATTAATACAACCGTCAATACAGAAAATAATAAATTTGCCGAAACAAACTTTAGGAATTCTTTCTTTATTAATCTCATTAACACATATAAGTAAAATCTTAATACCAGCCCCATTATAACTATGATTACTGATGCTATAGCTGCATATATCCCCATTAAATCAATCAAAAACCATGCTAAGAATATATATAACCCTGTCCAAAATATACCCACAATAAGAAATTTTCCAAAGCCTTTTGATAATTGATTAAATTTCATTAACTTTTTTATTATAACTGCTTTTGATTCTTCTTAATTGCTTTACTTAAATCCGTGCTCTTCTTTGATGACATATTCATCCTTCTTCTTTTGGTTGTTATTTGCTATCATCTCTCCTATGAGCCCTATAGAAATAAATTGCATTCCAAGAAATATAAGCAAAATCGTTAATATCAATAGAGGCCTTTGTCCTATAGTCTCATTCAAAATGAATTTTAGATATAGCAGATATATTCCTGATATGAATCCTAGAGATAAGAAAATAGAGCCTAAACCTCCGAAAAAATGCAGCGGCCTCTTATTGTATTCCAGCAAAAATTTTATTGTTATAAGATCAAAGAATCCTGTAAAGAGCCTTCCCATCCCATATTTGCTTTTTCCATGCAGTCTTAATCTGTGCTTGACCTTTGTTTCCCCTACATTAAAACCTTTTTGCTTGGCAATTACTGGGATGTACCTGTATAGTCCGCTATAAAGCTCAAGATGTGGGACAACCTCTTTCTTAATTACCCTGAAATTAGAGTCACAGTCATGTATCTTTAGCTTTGTCGCCATCCTTACTAAAAGATTGAAGATTTTGGATGACAATATCTTGTGCAATGGATCCTTTCTTGGATATTTCCATCCAATAACCATGTCAAAACCCTGCTGCATTTTTCCCAATAGTCTTGGGATTTCAGAAGGATCATCCTGCAAGTCAGCATCCATAGTGATTATTACTTTTCCAGAAGCTCTTGCAAGCCCTACTGACAGCGCAGATGCTTTCTTGAAATTTTTTGTGAATGTAATTATCTTGACCTTTTTATCAAGATTTCTTAATTTTTTTAATTTAGAAAGGGTATTGTCTGTGCTTCCATCATCTATGAATATTAATTCATAGTTCTTATCTATCTTCTTCAGAACTTTAGTCAGGTGATTATAGATTGGAATAACATTTTCTCCTTCATTATATGTCGGAATTACTACTGAAATATAAAGTTGTTTCATTTTTAATACTCTTAATTTATAGTTTTGTACCCTTACCTGTTTTATAAACCTTTCGAAGATGATGAGAGTTTGATATAATCATATAATTTATAAATCCCCCTGTGAATCCCTATATAGAAGTTAGAATTAGAAAGGAATTGATGAATTATGAAACTATCTATTATAATCCCTGTGTATAATGAAGCCAAAACTATAAAAGAGCTTTTGAGGAGAATAAATAAAGTTGATTTAGGTAAGATAAAGAAAGAAATAATACTTGTCGATGACTATTCTACTGATGGCTCTAGGGATATATTGAAAGAACTTAAGGGGGAATATATTAAAATCTTCCAGGACAAAAACAAGGGCAAAGGCTCTGCTATAAGAGCTGCTTTAAGTCATACGACTGGCGATATAGTGATGGTTCAAGATGCTGACTTAGAGTATGACCCAAAAGATTATCTTGCGTTAATAGACCCTATTTTACAAGGCAAAGCAGATGTTGTTTATGGGTCTAGGCTCCTAGGCCAAAAATCAAAATATGCAAAATTTTCATATTACGTAGCTGGAAGATCATTGACCATAATTACAAATTTGCTTTATGGCATAGATATAAGTGACGAGCCCTGCGGCTATAAGGTTTTTAGCTCGGATGTTATAAAAAAGATTAAACTGCGATGCAAAAGATTTGAATTCTGCCCTGAGATAACTGCGAAAATCTCAAAAAAAAGCATTAAAATACATGAGGTTCCTACTTCTTACAATCCAAGATCAAGAAAAGAAGGGAAAAAAATAAAATTTTGGGATTGGCTGGAAGCTGTATATGTTTTAGTAAAATATAGGTTTTTTAATTGAAACTTAGTTTCATTTTTTATAAATCTTGGTATTGGTCATTTTGTTCTCGTACACCAATTGCATTTCCTTATTTTCTAATTTCTTGAGATTTTCATCGCTTAGAATAGATTGCGGTTCTAATTTGAATTCCTGGTTAACCCAGACATAGTCGTATTCATCAGTATCTATGCTTAAAGATGGGAATACAGCTTTTCTGTCTAGACGTAATGGCAGGCACTGGCTTCCAAGGAGGAATACTTCATCTTCGTTGGTGTTTGATTTTACCCAGTTAAAGTCATCTTTGTAGAAGTTCCAGCTTCCTGTCGCGAGATTGAATTTAACAACCTCTGAAAATGTGAATCCTGCTATTACTGCTAAAATAAGCATCGTAAGGACTTTTCCAAATTTAGGGTATTTTTTCAGGATGCGCTCCATACCAACGCCATAAATAAAAGCAGCTGCAAATATTGCAGGCAGCACAATCCTCGAGGCAGCAGGCCTGACATTAATCTCGAAGAGAAAAAACAGTGCAAGGAATGACAGCAACATAATGTGGAAGATTCTATGATCTTTATCCTTCTTAAACCCGAAGAATAGCGGGATCATGAATATTATGGTGCCTATCACAAATATTGTTATAAGGGGCCAAATGTAAGGTATGTCAAAGAAGAATAGCAGCCAGTAAGCCCCGTCTGGAACTCCAAAAAATCCAAGATAAACCTGTATATAAGTGTAAATAGAGGAGAACAACGCGAGGCTTAAACCTGAATATGTTCCTCTCGGTGATCCACTGTAGCCGTTGAATATAAAGTCAAGGAAAGGCCATACAGGATTGCCGAGCAGAGCCCAATTTCTTATAAACCATGGCAGACTTATTATTCCTGCAATCATAACAACAAAAAGGATGTTTCTCCAAATAAGGTTTTTTTTACTATATCTGTAAGCTATATAAATTAAGACAGGAATAACAAAAACCCCATTATATTTTGTAAGTATCGCAAGTCCCACAGCTACTCCGCTTAAAATAAACCTGTTGTTTAATGCAAGGTAAATGCTTAAAATCATGAAGAAGGGAAGTATGGAATCCGTATAACCCAAAATGCTGTAGTCTATGGATATTGGTATGAAGGACATAAACAGGATAGCATAAAAAGATGCCCTTTCACTAAGGAATTTTCTAAAAATCAAATACGAAAATATCAGAGCCAAGCTTCCAAATATTAATGGCACTAATTTTAACCCTGTTTCCCCTAATATGGAATAGGAAAAAGAAGATATTATGTGAAACAATGGAGGGGGCCAAAACGGCTCGTCCCTGCCTATCTGCTCGAATAATGGAAACTTACCTTCATCTGCGATGAATTTCGATGCTGAAAAATGCCAGCACGCATCTCCCGAGATTGTAGAAGTAGACATCAAGAAAATCCTTAGAATTATGGCTATGGCAATAACCAGTATTCCAAGTTTTGTGTATTTGTTTAGGTTTTTGAGTTCCATCATTGTGCGCTCCCGCACACTAGGGTGTAGGGACGTCTACGACGTCCCGAAACGAGGTAGCGTTGTAGGATTTTTTTATCTTAAAAGTTTAATAACAGCATCTGCAAAATCCTGAGTATTGCCTTTTTCAATTAAAATACCGTTTTTTACAATCTCTGGGTGTGATCCTATGTTAAATGCCACAACCTTTTTCCCACAAGCCTGGGCTTCTGCTGCCGGTAAGTTGAAACCTTCCCATAAGGATGCTGTTACATATAGGTTGCATGCTGCATAGTAATATGGCAGGTCTTTGTCTTCAATGAAGCCGGTAAAAATTACATTCTTATTTGCTATATCCTTTAGATGTTTATAATAATCCTTAAATGTAGGTTTTCCGGCTATGATTAATTTTGCATTAGGTATTTCTCTATTTACAAGTCTGAAAATATTTAGCAGAATATGGACATTTTTATGTGGAGAAAGCCTGCCTATGAAAAATAAGACCTTATCCTTGCTTTTTATATTTAATTTCTTCCTGATTCTGTTTCCATTAATCCCTTTCCTGAATCTTTTATTGATCTTATTGTAGACAACTTTACTATTTAACCCAGTTTCTTTTTTCAATTCCTGTTTTAGGAATTTACTTATTGATATCGCAGAATCAACGTTTTTCAATGATAACTTGTTGAAGAATGAAAATAATTTCATGTAGAATATTTCCAATTGAGATCTGAAGAGATGATTGTGACCTATGCCGTGGTTGTGGTAAATGTATTGTATATTGAACTTTTTCCTTGCTTTGCTTGCTATAAGATTCATTGGGTAAAAATGTGAAATTACTATGTCATAATATCTTAATTTCTCTGAGGTTTGTTTTATTTTTCCGAAATCAAGGAAGAAAAACAACCTGTATAGTCTCTGTGCAATAAGATGCTTTGGCATGCCTAAAACTTCCACTTCGAAGCCTTTTGGTTGTATAGTTGATTCTAGCGTGAACACAGTAACTTTATGCCCTTTTTTTGAATATTCTTCTGCCTGCTGCTCTACTACTCGGTCTATGCCGCTGAAGTGCGAAAAAGTTGGAGTCAAAATTGCTATTTTTTGGAAAACCTTCGATTTCTCTGAAATCAAAGATTTCTGAGACACAGAAAATCTTCGATTTTCTCGTGTTCCCAAACCTTTCTCATTCTTCGAAAGTTTCATTAAATCTCACCGAATAACTTCATCAATTTTAATTTCAAAACCATAAAATAACCTGCTGCCAATTGTTTTAATCCTAATTTTGAATGTCCTTTTGTCCTGTTTATGAATGTTATGGGTATTTCCTTTATCTTGAATTTGTTTAAGTGGGCTTTGAATAATACTTCCTGAACAATAGATGGCCCTTTTGATTCAAGTTTATTTAGGTTTATTTTTTCGAGAACCTTTCTTTTGAAGCACCTATAGCCGGAGTTACAGTCCTTTACTTTTATTCCTAGCATTAGGGTTATATATAAGTTTGCACCCCACGTTACGAATCTCCTAATTAAGCCGCGGCCTATTTCTCTGCTACCTGCAACACGCCTTGAGCCGAGGACTAAATCAGCATTTTTCAATTCATTGAGCATCAAAGGTATATATTTTGGATCATGTGACATATCAGCATCCATTTCCACTATTGTATCTGCGCCATGCTTTAAGCAGTAAATGAATCCATCTCTTCCAGCACTTCCACGGCCTTTGTCTTTCGTTCTCAATAATAAATGAACATTCTTCTTTTCACTAGAAAATCCCTTGGATTTTCGGTGCCCCAAAAATCTTTGATTTTTGTGGGTTTTTGAAATTTGCTGCACTATTTTCCATGTCCCATCAGGGCTGTTGTCATCCGCAACAACGATATGAAGGTTTTTTATCTTTAATTCTAGTATTTTATCTATTAAATTCTTGATGTTTTCTCTTTCGTTGTATGTCGGTATCATTACGAAGGGTTTCATTTTAGTTTTTTAACACCATCTACAATCTCGTCAGTATCCCACTTTGGAGGGCTGTCACAATCTTTTTGGTAGGAGCAATAAGAGTTTCCTTTACCGATGATTTTTACTCCTCTGCCATAATCTTCAATTTCTGCAGAACTTGTGGGATAGTAGAAAGATACAACTTTCTTCTTCAATGCCGTCCCAATATGCAAGGCCAGACTGTCAGAAGTGACTAATATATTACATAAATTCACCAAAGAAGCAAATTCCATCAATGAGTTATCGCAACCAGCGTCTATAATATCAGTTGTCACTGAATTTTTTATGTTTTCGTTCCTTTCTTTTTCTTCTGGACCGCCAAAAAGCAGTAATTTTACGTTTTTTATTGTATTTAATTTGTCAATTAACTCTGAGGTTAATTCCTCGCTTAATTTTTTGTCTTTCCATCTTCCACCGGCTCCAGTGTTTATACCGATAACTAAATCATCTTGATTGATATTATTTTTACCAGCAAAATCTTTTCCAAATTTTAATTCTTCGTCATTGAGAATCAAAATTGGCTCTTGGTTTTTATAATCCAATCCAAGAATTTCATACATTATTTTCTGGTAAGTTTTTTTATTACGAGCTTTTAATTGATCTGCTTCCTCTTTGCCTAATTTTGAAATCAATCCCATGTCAAACCATAAAGAAGAATTTTCAGTGTAAACTTGCTTTTCATTTTCCAGATAAGCTCCAATAATATCCTTGTGTTTTATCTCTGTAGCTAGCTTACATGCTTCATTGTCATCATCCAAATTTATAATTAAATCATATTCGCCATTTTTTAATTCTGTATCTGTATTCTCATCAATTAAAAATGTTTTATTAATCAAATCATTGCTTTTTAGAACATCAAAAGATTCTTTTTTAGTTATCCAATCTATTACAGAATCTTTAAATTTCTCTTTTAACCCTGGAAGTATGGAGGTAGTCCTAATAACATCTCCTATCGCTCCAAGCTTGATAATTAGTATATTCATAGATAGGACAATTCTATATTGAATTTTAAAGCTTTCCCTTTGGCGGCAGCTAAATCTTTATAAATCCAATTAATTAGCCTCTATATATGAAGTTCAAAAGGAATTATATTGAGGCAGGGATATTTATTCTGGTTTATTTGTTTGCCCTTTATCTGTGGACTTTGCCTTTCCAGGACAATGAGATACCTTATGGTGAGTTTGATGCCATTTCCCACTGGCAGATTGCAGATTCCTTCGCACAGATGGACCGGACTTACGTTTACTTACCACCTTTCATAGACTATTCTTATGGTGGTGATAACAGGTTCAAGCCGCATACATTATGGTACCATCCACCGTTTCATACAGATATGGCTATAATATCCTCATTCGCTAATGATCGCGTTATTCCAATATATCTTACGAATGCAATATTTGCTACCTCAATCCTAATATCAGTTTTTTTTGTGATGAGAAAGCTTTTCGGATTTCTTCCTGCTATACTATCATCATTTTTACTTACTTTTTCTTTAAGGGATATAATGCCTTATTTATGGGGACAGTGGCCTGAAAGATTCGGCTATGCATTCATACCCTTAATTCTTTACTGCTTCTATATGTATTATACAACATATTCCAAGCAAGATAGCAAGCCTATCTACTTGTACATTATGGGGATTCTTTTAGCGATAGAATTGATGATTCATCCGCTGCCTTTTTTCCATACTCTTCTTGGTCTTTTTGTGCTTGGCATAGCCTTATTAATCAAATCAAGGAAAATCCCTTTGAATTGGAAACACATTACTATAGCTATCCTGGCTTTTCTTGTCTTATTTGCAATATTTCCTTACCAGACAGGTAACGTGCTCAAGACATTTACGAGAGAGCAGGAATCAGATTCTCAAGCTTCTTTTTCCAGAATTTTTAAATGGTCTTTTGATCCTCAAGATTTTGCAGGCTCTGTTCCTGCATCATATTTTTCATTTAGAGAAATGCATGGATTGTGGACATTGCCATTCCTGCTTCTGGGAATACTAGTTTTAGCTGTAAGAAGACAAAATAGGGA
>CAYXZV010000022.1:0-13211 GCA_964469645.1 uncultured Methanosarcinales archaeon
CTGTTCCAAGAGCATACAAAGAAACTCCTCCAAACAAATGATAATTTGACATTAGAGATTTTATGGTGGACAGTTTCTTTGCAGATGCTTTTTTCAGTAATATCGGGCCAAAAGCTCCAATAAAAGTGGCTAAAATTACAAGTCCTATTGCCCACAATTCTGTTGCCATTATATAACACCTACTACATCAGTTGTTCCTTTTTTGCTTCCATAGCCTATAAGAACAATTCCCAGAATAATTGCTGCTACACCTAACCACTTATACAGGTTCATTATCTCTCCTAAAAAATAAATTGACAAAAAACTGACCCAAATATAGCTTGTTGCAAACAGAGGATACAAAACAGAAACTTCTCCGCCTCTAAAGCTTAATATAAGAAGCACCCCACCTACAGCATAAAGAACCATGCCCACAATCAATTCATAATTTGTTATCAGCTCCAGGATATTAAAGCTCAATTTATCTGATGCAAACTTGTAAAACAATTGGGCTGTAGAAGTAAGCAAAGTGGAAAATAAAATAATTCCGATTGCCCAAGGTTTGGTTGTCATTTTTTACGTGCTCGTAAAACAGCGTATAGGGTGATGTTCGCTTCGCTCAATCACCCGAGACGGATTGTGATGCTGCAGTCTCGGGGTGTCGAAGACACCCCAATACGCTAGTGTGCAGGCATGCACAATTTTAATCCCTCAACAAAATCTCAATGACTCTTGCAAATACAGGTCTTGAGATAAACACACCGATAGATGCCCCTAAGATAGTTGTTATCGCAAATCCTTTCAATAAACCGGCTCCTGCAAACACCAAAGGTACCAAAGCCACTAAAACGGTAAAGTAAGATGCCATTATGATAAAAAAAGCGTTCTTGATTCTTTGCTTCCAGTCATACACAACATTCTTCCCTCTCAATGTTTCATCTGCTATGACAATCTGATGGTCTACGCCAATACCTACTGCTATTATTATTCCGGCTACAGCGGCTAAATCAATATTCCACCCTATCAAAGCAGCAACACCAAGCAGCATTATGACCTCTGATACTGAAATCAATACCATGGGCAATGCAACCTGCAGCTTCCTGTACCTTATAAAAACAACAATGCCAACAGAGATTAAAGCAAGCAGCCCGACAAACAATGCATTCCTCAAAAATTCTTCTCCAAGCAATGGGCTGATTGCATCTATCTTTACAATGTTCAGTTTGACAGGTAAGCTTCCTGTAATTAAAACCGTCTGCAGCCTTTTCATGTTCTCCAGCGTGTTAAACACAGCTTCCTGTTGTGTAAATCCTGAACCTGAACCTGATATCTGTATTTCTGTTGTTGCGCTGCCTTTCAGCTCTGCACCGATGCTCAGCTCATCCACTTTAGTGTCATCAAGGTAAAGTTCCAATGGTTCTGATAAATAACCGCTGCTTCTTGAGCGTCCTGTTGTAGTCGTTTCATCCGAAATCACTTCCAGGTTTCTCGTTGCATCTGCCTGTTTCTGGGCAGCTTCAGGAGTTATTGAGATTGAGAACCTGAACCTACAGGAATCTTGGCCACCAGAAGATGAGCAACCGAAATTAGGATCTATTCCTGCGCAATCTGCTGACCTACAAACAAAAACAATATCTTTTCCACCGACAAAAACAGTATCATTTGCTATCTTAGCCTCGAACTTGCCTTGTTTTGCAAGCAAGTTTCTGATATCTTCTTCATTAGCTCCGGCAATTTCAACTAAAATATATTGATTCCCTGTTAAATCACTTGCATCCCTTATTGTTAAATCACTTAAACCATAGACATTAAGTCTTTCTTCCATGGTATCAATTAAGCTTTGCAGATCTACTGGATTCAATATTTCTTCAGGCTGTAAAAGTACTCTGGTGCCGCCTTGTAAGTCAAGGCCTTTCCTTATGTTTGTTGTAGGAGCGTTAAAGACTCTTATCCCAATATCTTCTTCATCAACTTCCGTTGTTAGCCTGTACAGGCCCTTGTTGGTTTTTATCTGCACTGATTTGTTTGGCGGCAGTGTATTGACATAGCTGTAATAATCCTCTATATCCTCTATTGGCTTGTTGTTTATTGCAAGTATCCTTTCCCTGTCCACAGGCCTTGCGGTTGGCACTGGCTGCTGTATGCCGGATTCATAGGCAGAGCTGTTGGCTACTAAGTTCCTTATCACAACCCCATCTACTCCAGGCCTGGGATTAATAGCAACTATGGCTAAGACTAAGAAAGTTAGTAAAATGATAACTCTTACATTCGTAATTATTTTTTTTACTTTGTAGTTCATTGTAGTGCTTTCTTAGCTTTCTTTTCCAAATACAATCTTAGTATTCCCACATTCTGGATCCAGGTATTGATTAAATCAATAGCCAGACCAATCAGCAATATGGTCATAATTTGCTTTATAACTTCTGACTGCGTAAATATCAATGCTATTGTCACAGCGATCATCGTTGTTAGGGACATAGTGATTCCTGTCTTGAAAGCACCATAGATCCTTTCCATTTCTGTGCCTTCTTTTCTTTTCAGAACTCTTGTCGACAGCAATATATCTGTATCAACACTATAACCAATAAGCATAAGGAATGCTGCAATCCCTGCTGTACTCAATTTCATCTCCAGTAAATTGACTATTGCCAAAGTAATCAGGATGTCTGATAGGGCTGCCAGAATGACTGCTAAACTGGGGATAAAAGTTCTAAAGTAAAAGAAAACAACAATTGCCATAAACAGGAATGCTATTAGTAATGCTATGATTATCTCTCTGAAAAAAGATGCTCCTAGGCTTGACCCGACAATCTCAACAGAATAATCCTTGCTTGTCAGTTTCATGCTTAATTGATTCCCTATTTCATCTATTAAGTCTCCAACCTGTTTTTCCACTATATCCGCTTCTACGATTATTCCTACCTGAGTCCCGAACTGGCTCAATGATTTTGTGGATACATCATTTTCTGGAAATGCGGCAGAAAGAGAATTTTTTAAGTTTAGTATATCTATTTGTTGAGTGGTTGGTATCGTTACAGTAACCCCTCCCTTAAGACTCACATCCCTGTTGATGAAATCCCCTGTTGTCGCAACCTTAACACCAATCAATATTATCGCGATAAAAAGAAGCGCAAACGGCAATATCAATAGTTTTTTGTATTGCCCTTCATATATTCTTTTAATGCCTGAGAAACTAAAACTTATTTTAGGAATTTTGAATTTGTTTTCTTTATTTGTATCTTGATTATTTTTATTTTCTGTATCCTGATTTGTCGTTTCTATTGGATTATTTTCTATTGTACTCTCATTGTTTTCTGATGTATCCTCTGTAGTATTCTCCTCACTACTTTCCTTCTTTTCTTCCATAACAACTTAAAGAGAAAAATAGCGTTTTTATAAACGTTTTGGATTTAACCAGTTTGGAATGTATCAATTTAAATTTTTACAGTATTTTTCATAAAATTGTAATACTCACTTATATAAGAGAATATCTAGAATTATATCCAGCATCTATCAAAAAGATTTTGTCTTCGTCAACTAACTTATTCAAAACTAATCTAGTTCTATCCAAACTCAAATTTAGAAGTTTCATAGTACCTCTGGTAGTTATAAATTTATTTTTTCTAAGATAATCTAAAATCTTATGTTTATTTTCATAAGTGAATATCTTTGTATAATTAAGTTGTTTTGCCCTATTAGAAACAGCTTTAGCATATCTTACATCCAAATCTTTTTGTTTCCACCATAAGTCTGCTAGAGGGCCATATTTTTTAACAGATTCGTTAATTTTTTGTTGTAACAATATAATCCCTTTTCTATTAGCATCTAGATGATAAACTTTTGTTCCTCTTTTTGTAACTTGGATATAATCTCTTGATGTATTTGGAAAAAGAGAATCCCATAAATCCTTTACTTTATCGAAAACAGCTTTATTCTGATCTTCAAATACGGTTATCATCCACCTATTACAAGAACCATCATCAACAATTAAAGCGAAAATCGTTTGTAATTTATGTTCTTCTGGAAACTGAGATATAAAATCTAAAAGTTTAACTGGATCTCGTAAAAGCCTCTCAGAAGTTAAATTAAACAAGTTTGAAAAGTTTTTAAATTCTTTTTTAGAGATAATAATTTTTTTCGTACTATAACAATCTCCTTTGATTGGACCCCACACTTTTATATTAAGTCTATCTCCTAAATCTAGAAAATGCTTTACATTTTTGTTATCATAAACAAAATGTCCGTAAAAATTAACTGTTCCATCACCAATTCTATGAGAAATAAATCTTGTATGTAATGGAGTCCAATTGATATTTAATAACTTATATTCTATTTTATTTTTCATAATTTTTGTTAAATTCATTTGAAATCACCAAATCAAGAATTTATTTTGGATTTTAACTTGAATTAAAAATTTGAAAAAATAGAAGTAGTTATTGTTTAAATACCTCACGTGCAAATGTCCAGTGGAAAATAATACTCTTCAGAGAGTCTATATCCTTAAAATTTTGCGGTTTCAGACCACTGGACATTACTTAAATTTAGAACATGCTTTCACAAAACCATAGAATAATGGTGATGGATTACCAAGACGACTTTTAAATTCTGGGTGGCTTTGTGTTCCAAAAAAGTAAGGGTGTTTTGGAAGCTCCATATACTCCATTAGCTTTGTCTTGTCATCCCTTAAGTGATATCCTGAGAAAACCAATCCTTTTTTCTCTAATTGATCAACAAACTTTGGATTTACTTCATATCTATGCCTATGCCTCTCTAAAACAATATTTTTATTTTTCCCTAATATTCCCAACCTAAATGCCTGGCTTTTATCTTTCTTAAGATCCTCAATCCGTTTCATATCGTCTTTCAATCTTCCTGTTTCTTTATACAATCCTAAAACTTTACTATTATCTTTCAAAACAGCAGCATAAGCTCCCAATCTCATAGTTCCACCATAATCACTTTTTTCCATCAGTTCTTTTTGAGTTGGCAGTATATCAATGACTGGTGATTTTGTTTTTTCATCAACTTCTGTTGTGTGCGCATCTTTTATTCCGCAGACATTCCTTGCATATTCGACAGTAGCCAGTTGCAGCCCATAACATAATCCAAGAAATGGTTTGTTGTTCAACCTGGCAAAATTAATCGCTTTTATTTTTCCTTCTACACCAGAGCTTCCAAAACCTCCCGGAACAATTATGCCGTCAAATTCCTTTAGACCATTAATATTTTTAGAAGAATTTTCAAATATTTTCGCATCAACCCAGTTGATATCCACACCAACATTCAAGGCAGCGCCTGCAAGCAATAAGCTTTGGTTGATGCTCACATAACTATCCGCTAAATTATAATCTCCTATATCAATATATTTTCCGGTAATTGCAACTTTGATTGTTTTCTTCGGATTTTGTATCCTGCTAACCAACTTTTTCCACTCACTCCAATTAGGAGCTCTTCTCGGTTTGAGCTTTAGCTCATTCAGTATCTTTAATCCTAGTTTTTCCTTTTCCAGATCCAATGGAATGGAATAAACTGTATCAATATCCGGTTCTGAAATCACATGCTCAGAAGGGATATTGGCATAAACCTCTATTTTTTTCTTCCTTACATTATCCAAGGCTCTTTTTGCCCTGCAGATTATAAAATCTGGAAAAATGCCCGTCTCAGCTAAAAGCCTTATTGCTTGCTGTGTTGGTTTTGTTTTCATCTCCTCTATATGAGATGGTATTGGTAAGTAAGTGACTAAAACATAAACAAGATTTTCTTTTCCTATTTCCTTTTCCATGCCCTTCATCGCAAACAGGAAAGGTATGTTCTCATAATCTCCTATCGTTCCACCAATTTCAACAACAGCAATATCATACCCTTCTCCAGCTTTCTTTATTCTTCTCTTTATCTCATTAGGTACATGAGGTATAAACTGTACTGTTTCCCCTAGAAATTTACCTTTTCTTTCCTTGTCAATAATTGTTTTGTAGACTTTCCCCGTTGTTAAATTATTTTCTTTAGGAATATCAACATTAAGGAACCTTTCGTAAGTGCCCAAATCTTGGTCAATCTCTCCGCCATCATCCGTAACCCAGACCTCACCATGCTCTGTAGGCCTTAAAGTACCTGCATCATAATTGATGTATGGATCTATCTTGATAGAAGTGACCTTGTAACCGTACTCCTGCAATATCCTTGCAAGAGAAGCACTTGTAACACCTTTCCCTACTCCAGATATCACACCCCCAGCTACAACAATAAACTTAGTCATCGATACCAACCCCTGAAAACATTAGAATAAAAATTCCGTAAATATTTATTAGTTGCATTATAAAAAAAAGTCGTATTCATATAAAAAGTTTTTGTTTTTTTTAACAAAAACCTAGGAACATAGTGACTATGATTTGTGGTTTTGAAGACTTATTTTCAATATGGAAAATAATGTTAATTAAATCAATTAAACATGTTAACATTTTCTCAAAGAAGCACATTAAACAGATACCCTAAAATCAAAATCTGAGGAACAGTTATTACGGGCAGCCACAACGCAGTTCTCTTCCCGATATTGCTCCATATAAGCCCAATCTCCGTATAATCTGTAGAAACTCCGGCCATAAGGAAAGTAAATGAATTTCCAAAAGCCCCAGTTTGTTTAAAAAGTTCAAAAGCCAAAGGAGCAGAACCTTCTGAACATACTTCTATAATTGTAGCTAAAACTAAAGTTACACCTAAACCCAATAATGTTGCTCCCATATAAGTCATGAAAAACTCATGAGGTACAAAAGCGCGAGCAAAAGAAGCAAGAATCATCCCTATCAAAATCCACCATACAACCATCTTGGACAAAGCCCATGAACCTCTAAATATTCCTTTCATAACTTTAATATTATTCTCAGCATTCCATTTGTAAGTTTTCCACCTTCTTTTAATATCAGATCTGATAGAAAATGAATCATTAACTTTTGCAATATGCTTGCTCTTCTCTATCTTTTTGTTCCTATCCAGAACCTGGTAGATCAACCCGGTTATAATCGCAATAACAATAGCAGATAATACCATTAGCAAAGCCTTCAAACCGAAAAAACTGAACAACAATATGGTCACAGGAAGGTTAGCCCATGGACTCGCAAGCAAAAAAGCAATAACAGAAGGAATTGATGCGCCTTTCTTATACAGTTCTATAGCTATGGCCAATATCCCATGACTGCATGCAGACATCAAAAACCCGAAAATAACTGAATAAAAGATTGTTTTCTTCTCAGGTTTGGATAAAAATTTCGAAATATAGACATTCGGAATCAAAAAATCAATTATACCTCCGATAAATACTCCCAGTAAAATAGCCCACCATATTAATTTGAAATAATCAACAAAAGCATCAAACAACTTTTGAGAGAAAAAATAAGCAACAACAACAATTATTATTGTCAACAGACTTACAACATACAGCCTTTCTTTGTACCACGGCAGATGCCCACCTTTAATCTCACAGCTCAAACATTTTTTGATGGAATGCATTTGCTCATATTTTTCTATGCACCTCTGGCTGCAAAAATAATGTCCATGAGCCTTGATATGGCCTTCCATTCCGCATATAGGATCCTTAGCCATTTTAATCAGAACAGACATTGCCTCCGCATAATGCCCTTGATTCCTTCAATATTTTATTTGCTTTTGATTTAGATACTTTTAATATTTGAGATATTTGCTTTATGTCCATTTCTCCTAAATTTCTGATCATTATGATATCCAGTTTTAAAAGCTGAGATGTTTCTTTTTGATTAAGGCAGCTCAGCATAGTGATTGGATAAAGCTTGAACTTCTCAATATAGTATTCCAGGCTATCTCCTTTAGGGCATTTCCATCCCATCAATTTTAACCCAACACCTTTCGAATAAGCAATAACTTGCGGAGAAAATTTGGTGTTTGTCACAAGCATAGGTGCTGTAAACTGTTTCTTGACATCCATAAACCTTGCATAGACATACAATGCTGTTTGTATATCCGTCCCTAGCCATGGTTTTGCATGGTGCTTGCACTCAATCATGAGTTTTTCCTTGCCTTTTCCAGCAGAGATATCAATCTCATGCCTGATGTATTTTCCTGAGACTATTTTGTCTAATTTTGCAGAATAGCCTTTTTTTTGAATAACGCTTGCAACAAGCCTTTCAAAATGGAATCCTTCGTGGTTAAGTCTCAATATGGCATTTTTTAGATTATACCTTGATGAAGAATACGGTTCATCTTTCTTAAATGCTCTGAATGCAAATTTAAAAAGTTTCTTCGTTTCAATACCATCATATAGGATTTTATTGACCTTGGACATTATTCTATTGATTGTTCCCTCATCTGCCCCTGAATTTGATAAGGATATCCTTAATTTAGATGGATTATACTCTTGTACTTCTCCATTCAATTTTTTGACATGTATCATCTTTGACTATATCTTTAATTGAGAGAGTATATAATTTTTTTTGTTTTCAGAAAAACATCCTTATCAATCCTGTAAACACTTTGCTTCCATCAAACCCTGGAATGGGCAGCATGTTGAAGATAAACAAAAACATATTGATCTTGCTTGTCAGAGCTAAAATAGGATTATATTTGCTTGGTAATAAATTCTTCTTCAATGCAACTGCCGCTAACAACCATAAAACTAAATTAACAGCAGGACCTGCAAATGCTACCAATCCGAATTCTAAAGGTGTTGCCCTCCCGAATATTGAGACATAAGCAGGAACAATAAAGATAAATCCAAAATTCATAAATTTTAATATTAATGCCAGGATAAGGAAAAACCATGCAGCCTGAAACACCGCTTCCAATCCAAAACTCAAAGCAACAAACTTATGACCTAATTCATGGAATATTATAGCCGGTGCAGTAACCATGATTGCAAACCTTAAGTCATTAAAATCAAAACCGCTTCTAAAATGTTTCAGAGGATCATAATCTTCTGCAACGGGCCTCTTGAACAACCCAGAGAATATATACCCAACTACTACAGTCATAATTATTATATCAAATATTTCTCCTAGTGTAAATAGTGGCATTTCAATTGCTTAAAGTAAATTTATTTTTAACTTTATCGATTTCATTTTACTCAATGATATCATAGAAATCATACAAAACTCTATTTACTCCTTTTATCAGATCAAAACCAGACCCTTCCACAACCATGCAGTTGCCATCAAAATAAACTCTGGAATTATTTGCCTCTTTGACATACAATGTCAAACCATCTGTATTGTCGCAAGTGATTATTGGTCTGCCAACACACGCAGATGTTTCGTTCTTATCACATGAAGCGATTGGCTGCTTGAAAAATATTTTTGTCATGTGCGTATTAAAGTCGCCTATAGCCAGAGCCACACTGGAAAAATCATTTCCAGTAGGATTGAACGTTACATAATATTCAGTAACCTTGTTCAAAACTTCCCTGTTTAATGAGCCTTCAATATTTATATTCTCAACTTCTTTCGGCCCATATCTGAACTGTATATTATATAGCCTTGTCCCCTGCGGGCTTACCAATTGAGTATACCACAGATCCTCAAACTTTACAAAAGAATAAGCATCATTGTAAACATAGCCTTGATCCTCCTTAAGTTTCCCTTTTAAGTTCAGTTCATGAAGGTCATCAATAGTCTCTGGCTGTTCTTCTGTAAAGTATCTTGCTGCAAATATACTGCCAAATACTAAGATAATAGCAAGAGCTATAACTATGAGTGTTCTATCAGATTTCAACTTTACTTCTTTCACTTCTTCTTTCTCCTCCACAACTTCTTCCTCTGGCATCTCTTCTATCTCTTTCCTCTTTTTCTCATATTCCTCTTTGCTGATTATGCCTTCTTCAAAGCTTTTCTCAAGTTCCTTTAACTTTCTGTGTTTCATATTATCCCCAATATACTATAAACCAACCTGTCCTTTATCCTTATTACATCTGCACCATTAGAAGCTTCTGCTATTACACAATTACCCTCTAAATAAACTTTTGTCGTATTAGCACTTCTGAAATAGATCACAGGAACAAATCCACTGGCATCATCGCATGTCAGGACATTGAAGTTTTCATGTTCAGATGTAAAACCGCCTCTTACAAAGACATTGAAATTATTCAAGGTAATGCCCATCTGGAACTGCGCCAGGGCAATCGGCTCTGCAAACACATCCTCAAAGTCAGATGTGATATCGATCTGAACCTTGTTTCTTAGTCTGCTTGTAGCATCATTATTGACAAATATAAAACCCAGATCATCTGGAAGGTAAGTAAACAAAGCTTCCCTACTGTCTATTATTGTTGACCAATAAGTTCCACGATTTACGAATTCAAAGCCGTTGTAATCTACGACTCCTGAAGAACTTGTGCTGGAATTGAATCCAAAGAAAATAAAGGTAAAAACGCTGCCGAACATTATAAAAATTAGTATGTAACCAAAAACTTTCTTTCCCTTTCCACCCTCATGAGTTCTTCTCATAAAAAAAAGCAAACATTGTCCGTATATAAAGTTTTTTGAAATTGTGCGTACCCTCACATCAGTGTATGGGGAGGAGCTTCGCTCCCCCGAGACGGCTTGGAATCCCACAGTTTCGGGATGCCGCAGGCATCCCCACACGCTAGTGTGCAGGCATGCACAAATAGAAAGCTTTAAATTAAATTTCTTTAATCCTGAAATTATGCCTCTGTCTCTAAACGATTACAAAGATGTTGTTGGTGAAGAACTAGTTGGGAAAATCCATCAGGAAGCAGAATCGTTAGTGGATAAGCATGTTGAGCACATAAACTCAACTTTCTACGGAGGTGGAGTTGCTGAGATTCTAAACAGCCTCACTTTATTGATGAATGATGTTGGAATAAAAACAGGTTGGCGCTTACTGAAAGGAAGCCAAGATTTCTTTAATGTCACAAAAAAATTCCATAATGCATTGCAAAGCGCGGACATAGAATTAAGTGACACTAAGAAAAGGATATACATGGAAACCAACGAGACCAATTCCATAATAATGCACATTGATTCTGCTGACTGCATCATAATCCATGATCCACAGCCATTGCCTTTGATAAATTTCTATAAAAAAAATCAGTCATGGATCTGGCGCTGCCATATTGATTTAAGCAACCCTAACCAGACACTTTGGAATTACCTGAAACAGTTCATTGAAAAGTATGATAGCTCCATATTTTCCAGAGAAGAATACACAAAGAAAGATTTGCACATTCCTCATAATATAATACCTCCATCTATAGATCCTTTGACTACGAAAAATAAATTCATACCAGAATCTGTATGTAAAACCTATCTATCTAGATTCGGAGTTGATTTGGATAAGCCCATAATAAGCCAGGTTTCAAGGTTTGATGTATGGAAAGATCCATTAGGAGTCATAAAAGCTTTTGAGATAATAAAAAAACAGGTAGATTGCAAATTAGTTCTTTTGGGATCGATGGCTTCCGATGATCCTGAAGGGGAAGAAATCTACAACAAGCTCATGGAAAAGGTAAAAGACAACCCAGATATAGTAATAATAAACTTTTCAGACGATTTCCTGGTTAACTGCCTGCAACGTACATCTGATGTAGTCATACAAAAATCATTGAAAGAAGGCTTTGGTCTGACAGTAACTGAGGCTCTATGGAAAGGCACTCCAGTTATAGGGGGTAATGTAGGCGGAATTCCACTACAAGTGTTAGATGGAAAGAACGGTTTCCTTGTAAATGATGTAAATGAATGCGCTGACCGTACAATCAAGCTGCTAAAAGACCCAAAACTAAGAGAAGACATGGGAAAAGCAGGAATAGAGCATGTAAAGAATAATTTCTTAATAACAAGGCACATGATGGACTATATAATGCTTCTAAAAGGTATGATACAATAACACCAAAAGGTATGATGATATAATATAAAAAACAAAAGATTTATATATAGGTTATTCCATAGACTAATTCTATAAAGTATTAGATAAATCATAAAGTTGCGATTCGGAGTCAAACTTATGACAACAAATAACTGCAAAGTTATTATAATGGGGGTATACTGATGGATCTACACTTTCTATTATTCTCTTCTATGCTAAATCCTGCTGAGATGTATCTATCCAGAGAAGTTAAAGGTAAAGCAAAAGCTGTTAAAAGCAAAGTAAAAAATTTTAAGGTTTCTGTTTCCAAGACAATTGACAAGAAAGTTAGTATATTCAGGAAAAAAACAGCAAAAGAAAGCTCTCTTGACAGCGAAATTGAAGGGGCAATTATGGATGCAAAAGACCAAAAACAGGAAAACATTGCTGAACTATTGGCAAAAGAAGAACCTCAAGCACCTAATGCACCTGCAGATTATAGCTCTCAAACAACAACTGTTGGAAAATCATCCTTTGCAAAATTATATACTGCTTTTGTAAGCTATGCCAAAGCAACTTATGATGCTATAAGTTCTACTGGTAAAAAGGTTGACGGGTTTGTAAAATTAACTTTGCAGAAAATATTAAAAGTATCAGAATATGTCATGTGTCTTTGCTCCCCACATTGGAATAAGGTTGAAGGAAGCCCAGAGGACATGGATTCTCGTGCTTATGCTGTCTCTCAGAAAGAATCTGTTAGTTCAGAAAATGCAAAATATGTCATTGGGCAGGAATTTCTAAGATATAGGGCTTAAGCAGGTAATTCTTTTCGTATCTTATTGATGTATTTATGCGCTATATGCAATGGTATTGGCATCTTGTGAGGATACCTTAAACAGTTTTTTATCACTTCAAGACTTTTCTTCAGGGAAATCTTATTTCCCGGGCTTATATATACTGGTTTTGCATGTTCTCTTGTTACTAATTCATAACCTCTTGCTTCTTTCTCAACATAGATTGCTCTTTCGCTTACTTCCCCCAGCATTAAATTTTTTGTAAGTCCGATAGTGGCTATGTCCAGTAAAATTCCGACATGGCTTGCCATCCCGATTCTTCTTGGATGCAAGATACCATTACCTTGCACGATAAGCACATCCGGTTTATTCTCTAATTTGTTAAAAGCTTCCATGACTGCAGGACCGTTTTTGTAAAATAAGAAGCCACTTTTGTAAGGAATCTTTGCATCAACAACAGAATATTTTTCCTCAATGATTTTTAATGTCTTGTAGTTGCAAACAGAAATTGCAGAGATAACTTTATTTCCAACATAAGCCTGGTCAGCGCCGGCTATTGTTGCTATTTTTTCAAAGCTGTCAGAGGTGATTACTTTTTTGGCTAACTTAAGCTGCTCC